>NZ_DEPM01000081.1:0-17524 GCF_002358775.1 Martelella sp. UBA3392 | reverse complement strand
CGTCGCGCCGGTGCGCCTGAGATAGTCGCCAGCATGGAAAACGAGTTCGTACTGTCCCGGCTCGACTTCCTCTGATGTCAGCATCGCCCCGCCATCGATCCGGCCATCATCATTGGTGTAGACGGTCTTGAGAAAGATGCGCTCCGCGCCCTTGATGCGGTAGAGATCGATCTTCATCTCCGAAGCGGGCTGGCCAAGGGCGGTGTCGAGAACATGGGTGGTCAGGCCGGTCATGGGGTTGCCTCCTCGATGATGAACGGATCGGAATAGAAATATTCCTCGAGATTGTCGCCCGGCCCGGCGCGATCGACAACCAGAAAATCGCTGGTCTCGCCGAGCGCCATCAGCGGATGGTGCCAGACATTGGCATTATAGTTCACGCCCTGCCCGCTTTCGGCGAAAAACACGCGCGGGATGGACGGCACGCCGCCTTCATCTTCGGCGACCACCACCAGAAAGGGACGCGGCGACAGCGGCGAGAAGCTCTGGCTCCCGAGCGGATGGCGCTCCATCATGTCGACCGTATAGGGAAAGCGGCGCGGCTCGCCCCGGAAGATGTTGAGGATCACCGCTGCCCCCTCGCCCAAAGCCTCGGCGCGGGCCAACGCGTGAAACCGCGTGGTCGTGCCGCCATTGATCATCCTGGCTTTCGCCGGATCCGGCGCAATCACGGTGCCGAACGGCGCGAACGCCGCCGGCGTCAGCCGTTCAAGCGCCAGCTTTCTCATGCCTTCACCCCGTAGAGCCTCAGCCGGCTGATGCCGCCATCGGGGAAGATCGCGAGCCGCACATGGGTGACAGGGCCGATATCGGCAACCGCGCTGCCGCCGAACTCATGGATATGGTCGGCCTGCAGCTTGGTCTGTTCAAGGATCGGCTGCCAGTGCTCCGAGGCTTCGATCTCCTCCATGCTGAACACGTCCTTCTGCTCCGGCAGGTTGGCGCCGAGCAGCATGCAAGTATCGGGATAATTGCCCTTGAAATGGGCGGTATCGACAACGGCGCGCCGGATGATGCCGGGATGGCCGAGCTTGAAGATCACCCAGTCATGCCCCGGCCCGCGGCGACGCGCGGTCTCCCAGCCATCACCCATATTGACGCCGCGACCGGGGGCGAGCATGCGGTCGGGATGGCCGTAATGGGCATCCGACCAGTGCAGCGCATGGGTGCCGCCGAAGATATAGGCAAGATCGATCTCCTCGTTCTCGCCGACCTTCTCCCAATTGAAATAGGCCGAACCGTAGACCCTGAGCCGCGCAATGCCGCCATCGGGGAAGATGTGCAGGCGCAGATGCGTGAACACCTTCTGGCGGGTGTCCTGATCCATCTCGAAATAATGGTGCTTGTCGGGGCCGAGATCGACGCGCGCAAGCACCTCCTGCCAGTCGGCGTTCTCGTCCGGCTCGCCGCTTTCCATGAAGCAGCCCTCGATCGAACACTGCGGCGGGTAGTTGCCGGTGAAATAGCTGGTGTCGACGTCGAAACCGCGGATGCGGCCGGGCATGGCGAGCCTGATAATCGCCCAATCATGGCCGGGCACACGCTTGCGGCGGCTTTCCCAGCCATCCATCCACTTGCCGTGCTCGTCATATTCGCCGGGCAGGAAAACGGCGGCGTCATCCTTCAGCATGCGGGCAAGCGGCGCGAAGAACTGGTCCGTGGCATAGATCGCCCGCGCGCCGAGACGGGCGGAGGCAAGGTTGATCGCGCCGACCGCGAAATCGGGCAGGGCAACGGACGTTTCTTGTTCTGACATGGTTTACTCCGCGAGCATGTGGCGCAGCCTGAGACCGGCGATCTTCTCGACCTCAGCACAGGCTGTTTCAAGCTCGACGGCTTCGGAACTGTCGATCCGTTGCCGGAAGGCGGAGAGAATATCGTCCTTATTGAGGCCGCTGACCGCAATAATGAAAGGAAAGTTGAACTTGTCTATATAGGCGGAATTGAGCTCAGTAAACTCCGCATGCTCTTCGGGCGACAGCCGGTCGAGGCCCGCCCCCGCCTGCTCGCGGCGGCTTTCCTCGGTCAACCCGCCCGCGATCGCAAGCTTGCCGGCAAGGTCGGGATGGGCGCGCAGCACGCCGAGCCGTTCATCCTCGGGCGCCTCCCGGAACACCGTCGCAAGCGCGTCGGCAACGCCCGTTGCAGTCAACGGCTCATGGACCAGGCCCCGGTCATAGGCGCGCTCGGCGATGAAAGGGGAGTGCTCGTAGACGCCGCCGAAACGACTGACGAATGCATCGCGGGCAATCATTGCGCATCCTCCTGCGGCAGGTGGTTCTCGTACCAGTGGCGCGCGATCTCGATCCGCTTCGCCAGCCAGACCTTGTCGTGGTTCTGGACGTAATCGAGGAAGCGCTTCAGCCCCGCCAGCCGACCCGGCTTGCCGACAAGGCGGCAGTGCAGCCCGATCGACATCATCTTCGGCGCGCCCTCGCGGCCTTCGTCATAGAGCGTATCGAAGGCGTCCTTCAGATAGGTGAAGAACTGCTCGCCGGAATTGAAGCCCTGGGGGGTAGCGAAACGCATGTCATTATTGTCAAGCGTATAGGGGATGCGCAGGAACGGCTTGCCCTCCGACGTGCGCACCCAGTAGGGCAGGTCGTCGGCATAGGTATCGGAGGAATAGAGGAAACCGCCCTCCTCCATCACGAGGTCCAGCGTGTTGACCGAGGGCTTGCCCTGATAGAGGCCATAGGGCCGTTCGCCGGTGATTTCGGTGTGAAGCCGCACCGCCTCGCGGATATGGGCGCGCTCGGTGTCGATGTCGAAATCCTTGTATTCCAGCCATCTGAGGCCATGGCTTGCGATTTCCCACCCGGCCTCCTTCATGGCGGCGACGGCTTCCGGGTTGCGGGCCATCGCCTGGGTCACGCCATAGACTGTGACCGGGATTTCCAGGCGCGTGAACAGCCGCCACAGCCGCCAGAAGCCGGCGCGCGAACCATATTCATAGAGCGATTCCATGTTCATGTTGCGCTGGCCGGGCCAGGCCTCGGCGCCGACGATTTCAGACAGCAGGCATTCCGACGCCGGGTCGCCGTCGAGAATGCAACTCTCGCCGCCCTCCTCGTAATTGATCACGAACTGCACGGCGATATTGGCCTCGCCCGGCCATTTCGGGTCCGGCGGATTGCGGCCGTAACCCACAAGTTCGCGCGGATATGCGTTCGTTTCAGCGTCCATCATGCCCTCAATTCCATTCCTTGCCGACGGTAGACGACCATCGGCATCGCCGGAAGAGATAAGGCGAAAAGGCCGGCAGGAATCAAGGGGAAAAGCCAGATCGGCCCGATTGCCGCCACACAGCCTCTAGGCCGACTGCCGCGCCCTGACGGCGCCCATCGGATGCAGCGAATGGACGCAGAACGGCGCGCCGGGCTCCTCTTCGATGAACAGCGCGATATGATCGACCTCGACCGGCTCCAGCAGGATCGGCCCGAAAAACGCCGCGACCGAGCGCTCCATCCGCGCCATTTCGCTTGGGGAAAGAGGGCCGGTCAGCGGCATGTGAAAGGAGAAGGCGGCAAGCACGTCCGGCTCGCCCCAGCGATGCAGATTGGCAAACTGCACCGGCGTCAGCCCGCCCGAGGCCCGCCGCTCGATCTCGGCCTCGGAAAGCGGCGCGCGGAAGGCGTCGAATTCGGTGACGATGCTGGCGGCAAGCGTATCGAGTGCGGGAACCGCCGTCATCGGCGCGAGCGCCAGGATATCGCGGCGATGAACGACCGTGAGCGGCGGCAAGGTGAAGGGCTGAAAGCGCATGGCAAAGCGCATCATCGCCTTCAGCAGCATGGATTCGTTCATGCCTTCGGTCAGATGAAACGGCGATTTCAGCATGCCCTGAAACCCGTAGCGGCGCGGCAGAGCCGTGTGATAGGCGATCTCGGCAAGCGGCAGGCCGGTGATCATCGGCGGCTCGACCACCTCGCCGGAAAACGCGCTCCGCCCGATCCAGTTCGCGCCCACGATGGCGAGCCCGTCATGCGGCGATGGCGTAAAGCAGATAGCATAGCGTTCGGCGGGCATCGCGGGTCACATGAGGAAACGGTTTCTCGCTTCTGAGATAGCCGATTCCAATGACACTGATACGACGGGCTTACCGTTTGCGGCGCGGCCAGGTGCGGCAATCTACACCATGGACAATCCGGCAGCGCGGTCTATTCTGTTTATGCGCAATGCATCTGCATCACATCAAGATGTCGGCCGTCCCGGACCGCGCAGACGATCTGCGGTACAACCTTGCCGGCATCGGTTGAAATGACAGGCGCATGCCAACCGGGAAAGGAAGCGTCGTGCATTTCGGTTGCAAATATTCCCAATCAGAGAACGAACACCGCCGCCTCCGGTGCGCCTTGAAGCAAGTTCGAACAGGCGTTGGTCAGCGCCTCGAAAACGGTCGGTCCGTCAGTCCCGTGCTGATTGATCGGTCGACCCGAAGGCCGCCTCACCCGGCCACCCCCCTTTGCGGAAGTGCCTTTCCGCATTTTCTCAAGACAGGATTTTCCGATGGAAAAGACCATGAAAGCCGCCGTTGTCCGGCAATTCGGCAAGCCTTTGGTAATGGAAGAGGTCGCAGTCCCCTCGGTCGGGCCGGGCCAGATTCTCGTCAAGATGGCCGCAAGCGGCGTCTGCCACACCGACCTGCACGCGGCGGAGGGTGACTGGCCGATCAAACCCGAGCCGCCGTTCATTCCGGGCCATGAGGGCGTGGGACACGTCGTCGCCGTGGGGACCGGGGTAACCCATGTCAAGGAAGGCGATCGCGTCGGGGTTCCGTGGCTCTACACCGCCTGCGGCTGCTGCAAGCATTGCCTCGGCGGATGGGAGACGCTTTGCGAATCGCAGCAAAACACCGGCTATTCGGTCAATGGCAGTTTCGCCGAATATGTTCTGGCCGATCCGAACTATGTCGGGCACCTGCCTGACAATGTCAGCTTCACCGAGATTGCGCCGATCCTCTGTGCAGGCGTTACGGTCTACAAGGGCCTGAAGGTGACAGACACGAAACCCGGCGACTGGGTCGTGATCTCGGGCATTGGCGGGCTTGGACATCTGGCCGTGCAATATGCAAAGGCAATGGGCCTGAACGTGCTTGCCGTGGATATCGACGACGCGAAACTCGACCTGGCGAAACGGCTTGGCGCAAGTCTGGCGGTCAATGCCCGCAATGCCGATCCGGTGGCCTTCGTGAAAAAGGAAATCGGCGGCGCGGAAGGGGTTCTGGTCACCGCCGTCTCGCCCAAGGCCTTCGAACAGGCGCAGGGCATGGTCCAGCGCGGCGGGACCGTATCGCTCAATGGCCTGCCGCCCGGCGATTTCCCGCTTCCCATCTTCGACACCGTGCTGAACGGTATCACGGTGCGCGGATCGATCGTCGGAACCCGGCTTGACCTGCAGGAAGCGCTTGACTTCGCCGGCGCTGGAAAGGTCAAGGCGACGATCAAGACCGACAAGCTCGAGAACATCAACGAGATCTTCGCCAAGATGCATCACGGCGAAATCGAGGGCCGCATCGTCATCGACTACCAGTGATCGCAGAGCCCGGCATGTCAGAAGGCATGGAGCCATTTTGCGTTTCGAAGAAAGCGAGTGGCTCTATCGCTTTTCGCCGTGGGCACGTCGGCGGTAAATTGAAAGATCGTAGATAGCGGGCAGCGCCTCAACCGGCTGGCCTGCGGCAAGCCGCACCGCGTGATCCGCCAGCCGGTGGGCGATGCCGAAACTGGTCTTGAAGCCGCCGCCGAGCGCGATGACGCGCGGCGCGGCATCGATCGCGCCGATCATCGGTTCGCGGTGGATGCCGCGTGGACGCAGGCCCGCCCAGCGTTCGACCACCGGCGCGTCCCGCAGCAGCGGCACGGCTTTGCGCGCGGCCGCGATCAGAGCGTCGAGGCGATGGTCGGTCGCCGCCGCATCCTCGAACGCATCCTCCGTGGTCGAGCCGACGGCGACACGACCGCCTTCATGGGCGATCACGTAAAGCCCGTCATCGAACACGATCGGCCACGACGGGTCGCAGTTGGCGGCAAAGAGCGCCGCCTGCCCCTTGACCGGGCGACCGAGCGGCTTGCCGGCCGGCGCGAAGAGCGGCTGAAGCAGCGGAAAGGCGCCGATGCCAGCCGAAACGATGACGCGCCCGAAGCCGACCCGACCGCCATCGGCCAGATGGAGATTGTTCGCCGCCGCGTCGATTTCCGTCACCGTCGCCGTCAGGCGGCGCACATGCCGGGCGTTTTCGAGAAAGACCTGAAGCGCCGCGACCACGCCGCGCGGAAAAACATGGGCGGCGAAGTCTTCGTGAACATAGGCAAGCGCCGCGGGATCGACGGCCGGCCAGCCGTCAAGCGGCGGACGATCCACCACGGACCACGCGAAGCGCCACTCACCGCTGCGCCAGTTCACGGCGGCCGCCTCGGCACGTGAGAGCGCGGTCTCGACCTGGCGTTCGGCATAAAGCGGCATCACCCGACCGGCGCGGCGATAGCCGGTCGAAACCCCGGTCTCGGCCTCCAGCGCGCGGATATGGCTCTCGAGCTCTGCAAGCGCCTCGAACTGGAACTGCTTCTTCTCGTCCCACTGGTCCGGCATATAGGCCATCAGCGCACCAAGCAGGCCATTGCTCGCGGCCGGTCCGCCGCTGTCGATCAACAGGGTATCGATCCCCGCCTTTTCGGCGTGATAGGCCGCCCACAGCCCCATGATGCCGCCGCCGATGATGGCGAGGTCGGCGGATGGCATTTGACCTGAGGGGGCTGGCGCGTCATTCATTCCGGCGATGGACCACAAACGGCGAACGGATGCAACAGGCTCATAGATGGCGATAACATGGGATGACGGCAACCGGCCGTTTTCGGAGGCGTTTCAGGACCACTATTTCTCCAAAGCGGACGGGCGGGCCGAATGCGGCCATGTGTTCATCGACGCCAATCGGCTGGCCGAACGCTGGCAGGCGGGCGGGACCTTCCGCATTGGCGAACTCGGTTTCGGCACGGGGCTGAATTTCTGCGAAACCTTTCGACGCTGGAAGGCGCTCCGGCGGCCGGACGGACATCTTGCCTTCACCTCGTTCGAGCTGTTTCCGATGACGAAACCCGATATCGACCGCGCCCTGTCGCACTGGCCGGAGATCGATGCGGAGCGCGTGGCCCTGACCGCCGCGTGGCCGGAGCGCCCCGAAGGCGTCATCACCATCGACGCCGACCCACAGACCCGCCTCACCGTCATCTGCGCCGACGCTCTGAAGGCGTTGACCGCCCTGCCGGACCGATTCGATGCCTGGTATCTCGACGGCTTCGCCCCCTCCCGCAACCCCGATATGTGGTCGCAAGAGCTGATGCGCGCCGTCTTCGACCATACCGCGCCCGGCGGCACGTTCGGCACCTATGCCGCCGCCGGCTTCGTGCGCCGCAACCTTCAGGCGGCCGGCTTCACCGTCGAGCGCCGCCCAGGCTTTGCCGGAAAGCGCGAAATGCTGGCGGGTTTTCGCCCGGCCGGGCGGTAATGCCAAGGATCATGCTTGACTTTTGCCAGCCCGGGCATCATGTAGAGCCCAGCTTTCCACCTGTTCGCATGCCGCGTGAGCATGCCTGGCGCAGATGACCCGAGATGGTCGCGTCAAGTCCGGGTCAAGCGCATGATAAAGTCCGGCACTCCCAGTCGGCGCGCGGAAGGCATTTTCCACCGATAAGTTCCCACTTCACGCGGGGCGCTTGAAACCGAAACCACCGGCATTTGCGTTTGGTCGCAATGCGCGGAGGGCTTTCGGCATGCCTTGAAAGGCGCTTTTGAATTGACTGAATTTAATACACTTGGACTTTCCGCCCAGCTCGTCGCCCGTGTTGCCGCGGAGGGTTATGAAACCCCGACGCCGATCCAGGCGAAGGCCATACCGCTGGTGCTCGAAGGCCGCGACGTGATGGGCCTCGCCCAGACAGGCACCGGCAAAACGGCCGCTTTCGGCCTGCCGATCATCGACATGCTGCTCGCAAACGGCGGCAAGCCCGCGCCGAAGACCGTCAAGACGCTGATCCTCGCCCCGACGCGCGAACTGGTGAACCAGATCGCGGAAAACCTGCGCATCTTCGCCCGCAAGACGCCGCTCAAGGTCAACATCGTGGTCGGCGGCGCATCGATCAACCGCCAGCAGCAGCAGCTTGCAGGCGGCACCGACATTCTGGTGGCCACCCCCGGCCGGCTTCTCGACCTGCTGGACCGCAGGGCGCTCAACCTTTCGGCCGTGCGCTATCTGGTGCTGGACGAGGCCGACCAGATGCTGGACCTCGGCTTCATCCACGACCTGAAGAAGATTTCGTCGCTGGTTCCGGACGAGCGCCAGACCATGCTGTTTTCGGCCACCATGCCGAAATCGATCGCCGAGCTTTCCAAGCGCTTCCTGACCAATCCGGAACGCGTTGAAGTGACGCCGCCCGGCAAGACCGCCGACCGTGTCGAGCAGGCCGTGCACTTCGTCGCCGGCAAGAACGACAAGGTCGAGCTTCTCCGCCAGGAACTCACCAACAACCCGGATGGCCGCGCGATCGTGTTCCTGCGCACCAAGCACGGCGCCGAGAAGCTGATGAAGCATCTCGACAGCCGCGGCTTCGCCACCGCCTCGATCCATGGCAACAAGAGCCAGGGTCAGCGCGAGCGGGCGCTGAAAGCGTTCAAGACCGGCGAGATCAACGTTCTGGTCGCAACCGACGTCGCCGCCCGCGGCATCGATGTGCCCGGCGTCACCCATGTCTACAACTACGATCTGCCCGAAGTGGCCGACGCCTATGTCCACCGTATCGGCCGCACCGCGCGCGCCGGCAAGGAAGGCAAGGCGATCGCGTTCTGCACGCCCGAGGAATCGGCGCTGCTGCGCGATATCCAGAAGCTGACCGGCATCGAGATCACCGTGGCGAGCGGCGAACCCCATGCCATGGCCGAGCGCCCGGCGCGGGGCAACGGCCGTGGTCGCGGCGGCGCCGGCAACGGAAAACCCGCCCGCCGGGCCCGCCCTTCCGCCAATGGCGGCCAGCGCCAGGGCGAAGCCCGCAACGGCGGCCCGCGTGACGGCGCGCCCCGCGAGGGCGCCAACCGCAACCGCCCGGCCAAGAACCGCCGCCCGCGCAACCGCCAGGGCGACCGCCGCCAGAGCGCGTGAGAAAGAAGTTGCAACACTCGCCGCGCTGTCGGCGATAATCGCAACCTTCCCTCTCATGGGTCATGCTCGGACTTGATCCGAGCATCCAGGCCACACGGAGAACGTTGCCTGGACCCTCGGGTCAAGCCCGAGGGTGACACGGAGAGTGGGGTGGGATATTCCAAAATCAGAGGCGGCGGCGTTCTGCCGCCTTTTTCATGGCCGGGGCGTCCCGGCCCTCTTCAGGCAGGAGGATATGATGAGCTGGACACCCTCGAAGACCCGCTACGATACGATGCAATATAACCGCTGCGGCGCGTCCGGGCTCAAGCTGCCGGCGATATCGCTCGGCCTCTGGCACAATTTCGGCGACGATACCGAGCGCGCCCGCAAGGTGGCGATCTGCCAGACCGCGTTTGATGCCGGCATCACCCATTTCGATCTCGCCAATAATTACGGCCCGCCCCCCGGTTCCGCCGAAAAGGCCTTCGGCGATATCCTGCGCAACGAGTTTGCCGGCCTGCGCGACGAGTTGATCATCTCGTCCAAGGCCGGCTACGGAATGTGGGAGGGGCCCTATGGCGAGTGGGGCAGCCGCAAGAACCTTATGGCATCCTGCGACCAGAGCCTGAAACGGCTTGGCCTCGACTATGTCGATATCTTCTATTCCCACCGTTTCGATCCCGACACGCCGCTGGAGGAGACGATGATGGCGCTCGACCAGATCGTGCGGTCGGGCAGGGCGCTTTATGTGGGAATTTCTTCCTATAACTCTGAGCGCACCCGCGCGGCCTACAAGATCCTGAAGGAGTTGAAGACGCCCTTCGTCATCCACCAGCCGAGCTATTCGATGATCAATCGCTGGGTGGAGGAAGACGGGCTGCTCGATACGCTCGAGGAACTGGGGCTCGGCTCGATCGTGTTCTCGCCGCTGGCGCAGGGCATGCTGACGTCCAAATATCTGAAGGGCATACCCGATGACAGCCGGGCGGCGCAGGGCAAATCGCTGCGCCATGAATTCCTGCGCGAGGAGACGCTGGACCATATCCGCGCGTTGAACGCGATCGCCGAGCGGCGCGGCCAGACGCTGGCGCAGATGGCGCTGGCCTGGGTGCTGCGCGGCGGGCGGGTCACCACTGCGCTGATTGGCGCAAGCCGCCCCGAACAGGTGCTCGATTGCGTGAAGGCCCTCGACAACCCCGATTTCACCGAAGCCGAGCTTGCCGAAATCGACAAATATGCCCGCGAGGCCGACATCAATCTCTGGGCGAAATCGGCCGAACGGAAGGGACCGGAGCGGCAGAAGTAATCGCGCCCAGGAACGGCGGACAAAAAAAGGCCTGCGGGGGCACTACTCGCCCGCAGGCCACATCGCCCCGGCCATGCGCGCCCGGGGCAATGCCTTCATGGCGGATTACTCGGCCACAAAGCAGTCGGTGAGATTGCCGGCGAGGTTTTCCAGAAGCAGGAAATAGAGATCCGGCCCGTCCTCAAGACCCGCGCCCAGCGGGTCGAGCACGCCGGTGCGGGCATCCGTGCCTTCGATCACCGTGTCAACGATCTTCGGCGGGAATTGCGGCTCGGAGAACACGCAGGCCGCACCGAGTTCGGTCAGCTTGTCGTGGATTTCGCGGATGCGCTGTGCGCTCGGCGGGGCTTCGGGGTTGACGGTGATCGAACCCGCGGCCTCGATGCCGAAGCGATGGCCGAAATAGTGGTAGGCATCGTGGAAGACGACATAGGGCTTGGCGTTCACGGCGTCGATCTGGGCCTGAATGTCGGTCGTCAGCGCATCGAGCCGGGCGTCGAGCTTTTCGGCATTGTCGGCATAGATCTCGGCGTTGGCGGGGTCGTTTTCCGACAGCGTTTCCGCCATCGCGGCGGCAAAGGCCTTCGCATTCATCGGGTCAAGCCACATATGCGGGTCGACTTCGCCGTGGTCATGGTGATCGTCATGACCGGCTTCGTGATCATGGTCGGCATGGTCGTCGTGGTCATGCCCGTCTTCATCATGACCCTCGTGATCATGGCCTTCATGATCATGATCATGGTCATGCGCATCGAAAGCGCCGCCTTCGCGCGGGGCCAGCGTCTCCACGCCGGGGGCGTCTTCCAGTTCCACGATCTGGGCATCGCCGCCGAGCGCGTCGAGCGGCTTGTCGAGAAAATGCTCCAGCGCCGGACCGATCCAGAACACGACATCGGCATTCTGCAGCGCGCGCGCCTCGGATGGCGTCATGCTGTAGGTGTGGGGCGAGGCGGCGCCTTTCACCAGAAGCGTCGTTTCGGTCGCGGTTCCCGCGGTAAGCGCGGTCGTCAGCGAATAGAGCGGCTTGATCGACGTCACGACCTTGAGGGCATCCTCTGCCGCTGCGGTCTGGGCGAGGGCCATCGCGGCCGTCGTGAGGAGAAACAGGCGGGACGTTTTCATGAGATCCTCATTATTTTTGAAGGCGGGAAGCCTGGGGATTGCAGTTCTACGTAATGTTATTACATCAATTGCGTTACGCTATAACGTATGTCATAGACACGGGCAAGACGGAGTTTTTGGAAAAATGCATTCGAATGACCTGCTGGTCTCGCTCGACAATGCCGGGCTCCACCGTAATGGAAGGTGGCTCGTGCGCGGCGTGGGCTTCAGCGTGCGCCGCGGCGAGATCGTCACCCTGATCGGGCCGAACGGCGCGGGCAAATCCACCAGCGCGCGGATGGCGCTCGGGGTTCTCGCGCCCGATGAGGGCAGCGTCGAGCGCGCCGCGGGGCTGACCGTCGGCTATGTGCCGCAAAAGCTTGCTATCGATCATTCCCTGCCGCTGACGGTGCGTCGCTTGATGACCCTGACCGGGCCGCTCCCAGCCGCCGCGATCGCCGAAGCGCTGGAGGAGGTCGGTATCGCCCATCTGGCCAAGGCCGAGGTCCAGACGCTGTCCGGCGGCGAGTTCCAGCGCGCGATGCTGGCGCGCGCGATTGCCCGCAAGCCCGACCTTTTGGTGCTGGACGAGCCGGTACAGGGCGTCGATCATGCCGGCGAGATCGCGCTTTACGCTCTGATCTCGCGCATCCGGGAACGCCAGGGCTGCGGCATATTGATGATCTCGCACGACCTGCATGTGGTGATGGCGCGGACCGATACGGTCGTCTGCCTCAACGGCCATGTCTGCTGCACCGGTACGCCGGAGGTGGTCAGCGGAAGCGAGGCCTACCAGTCGCTGCTCGGGGCCCGCGGTGATGGCGCGCTCGCGCTCTATCGCCATGATCACGATCATACCCATCTGCCCGATGGCAAGGTGCGCCATGCCGATGGCTCGGTCACCGAACATTGCCATCCCGATGACGGCCATCATCACGAGGCGCAGGAACATGCTTGACGATTTCTTCGTCCGCGCTCTGGTCGCCGGCATCGGCGTCGCGCTGATGGCGGGTCCGCTCGGCTGCTTCATCATCTGGCGCAAGATGGCCTATTTCGGCGACACCATGGCGCATTCGGCCCTGCTCGGCGTGGCGCTTTCGCTGCTGTTTACGGTCAACCTGACGCTCAGCGTGTTCGTGGTCGCCACCATCGTTTCGGTGATGCTGATCATGCTGGAGCGCCGGCGGGCTCTGTCCACCGACAGCCTGCTCGGCATTCTCGCCCATTCCACGCTGGCGATCGGCCTGGTGATCGTATCGTTCCTGACCTGGATCCGGGTCGATCTGATCAGCTTCCTGTTCGGGGACATCCTTTCGGTGACCCGTACCGATATCGCCACGATCTGGCTCGGCGGGCTTGTGGTGGTCGCGGCGGTGGCGGGCCTGTGGCGACCGCTTTTGGCAGCCACGGTCTCGCCCGAGATCGCCCAGGCCGAGGGCATGCGGCCGGAGACGGTGCGCTTCGTCTTCATGCTGCTGATGGCGCTGGTGATCGCGATCGCGATGAAGATCGTCGGCATCATGCTGATCACCTCGCTCCTGATCGTGCCCGCGGCCACCGCGCGCCGCTTCGCGCGGACCCCGGAGATGATGGCGGTGTTCGCATCGCTGATCGGGGTTGTGAGCGTGGTGGCGGGATTATATTCGTCGCTCTATTATGACACGCCATCCGGTCCGTCGATCGTGGTGGCCGCCATGCTGATCTTTCTGGTGACGCTGGTGCCCGAAGCGGCAAGGCGGCCGCGATGAAAACGAGGGACGAGATGAAAAGGCCCGATGAAAAGCTGACACGCAACCAGGCGCTGGTGTTCGACTGCCTCAGCGGCAGCGAGGCGCCGATCAGCGCCTATACCATTCTGGACCGGCTGCGCGATCAGGGCTTCAAGGCGCCCTTGCAGGTCTATCGCGCGCTTGAAAAACTCACCGAGGCCGGGCTGGTTCACCGGCTTGAGAGCCTGAATGCCTATGTCGCCTGCGCCCATCCGCATCAGGATTGCAGCCATCACGGCATGACGGCCTTTGCGATTTGCGAGGGGTGCGGCGCGGTGATCGAGTTCCATGCCCACGATATCGAGGACGCGCTTGGCGAGTTGGCGCGGTCGAAAGGGTTCCGGCCCGGCGCTATGACCGTGGAGATGCGGGGACTATGCGCGGCATGCGCTTCTGGCGAAGCATGATGCCGGCTATGCGAGCTCAGTTTCGCAGGGCGGCCTTCGCGGCATTGTCCCCGAATTCCGGGGCGGGATCCATGGAGAGGTCGACCCGTGTGCAGTTGCGGCCCGCGCGCTTGGCGGCATAAAGCGCCCGGTCGGCCCTGATCAACAGGTTGCGCGAATCGTGCTGGGTCGTCGCCGGGTGCTCGACGGCGATCCCGATGCTGACCGACAGTCGTTTGCTCGGACTCGATGCGTGCGGGATGGCGAGTTCTGCGATCGCGTCATGAATGCGGTCGCTGAGGGCAAGGGCCGCATCTTCGTCACTGTTCGGCAGCACCAGTGCGAACTCCTCGCCGCCGAAGCGCGCGGGAAGATCCTCGTCGGACCGGGTGGATGCCTTGAGCGCGGCGGCAACCCGTTTCAAACACTCGTCGCCGGCGGGATGGCCATAGGTATCGTTATAGCCCTTGAAATGGTCGATATCGATCATCAGCATGGCGAGCGGCCGGTCCGCCTCTGCGGCTGCCGTCCAGCTCTGTTTCAGGAAATCGTCAAACAGGCGGCGGTTGGCGAGCGCTGTGAGGGCATCCGTGTTGGAGATATCGTTGAGCGAGCGATATTTGGCATAGAGCGCGTCGGCATAGACTTTTTCCCGCAGGTAGAGGAGGAACACCTTGCGCTCCACCGACTCGATGCGATAGCTCGCCAGCAGAGTGAGCAGACTTGTCACGCCGAGAAAGACCAGGGGAGAGGTCTTCTCCATTGGCAGCAGTGTCGGCAGCGGAAGGATGAAGAAGGCGGCGATGGCGAAGTTGACCGATGCGGCCACCACAGCCTGGGACGTGCGCAGCGGCAACGCGATATTGCCGACGATGGCAAGCAGTATAAAAGTGTACGGCTCGAATTCCACGATCGGATTGCCGGGCGATTTCAGCATCAGTCCGGTGCCGACCGCCGATACCGCGACGCCGAAAACCGAAATCCAGCCCGGAAGGCGGGTGTCGAGATCGCGCATGATCAAAACTGTTAGCGCTGACAGCAAGGCCAGAACAACGCCAGATCTGATCAGGGTCATGCGGGCCAGCAATTCTTCCCGATAAATCAGATCGATAAAGGCAAAACCCGCGATCACGAGGATGCCGATCGCGCCTGCCCATACGAGTTGGCGGTGGCGGCTGCGATGCATCTCCTCCACGAACCGGCGTTCGAGCGGGCGCGTGAATCGGAGCAACGCCCCCCTTTTTTTCAGGTTGAGTTCAATCTGCTCGTCGAGCAACTGGTCTTCGCTCGAAAGGCTTTTCACGCGCCGCAACATCATGGCGCGCCGGACCCCGCAGGTCGCAGATCGCGGCTGAAGCGCTTCCAGTTGGCGATGTAGCTCTCGGCCGACCGACGAAGGCCGGCGATCGCTTCGCCATCGAGTTCGCGCACGGCGCGCGCCGGCGCGCCGACGATCAGGCTGTTGTCGGGGAAGGATTTGCCCTCGGTCACCAGCGCGTTCGCGCCGATCAGCGAGTTGCGGCCGATCGTCGCGCCGTTCAGGATCGTGGCACCCATGCCGACAAGGCTGTTGTCGCCGATGGTGCAGCCATGGAGGATTGCGCGATGGCCGACGGTGCAGCCTTCGCCGATCGTGGTCGGGAAGCCCATGTCGGTATGGATGATGACCCCATCCTGGATATTGCTGCCCCTGCCGATGGTGATCGGCTCGTTGTCGCCGCGCAGCACGGCCGCAAACCATATGCCGACATCCTCGCCGATAATGATGTCGCCGATCACCGAGGCGTCGGGAGCGATCCAGAATTGGCCTTCGGGCGGCAATCGCGGCTGTTTATCGGCCAAGTTGTAAAGGGGCACTTGCATCTCCTCTCAAACGCAGACAGACACTATATCAGATCACCTCGAATGCAAGGTCTCCAACGCCTTCGATGCTACACGCGATGCGATCACCACGCTCGACCGGGCCGACGCCAGCCGGCGTGCCCGTCAGAATGATGTCGCCGGCCGCAAGGCAAACGTATCGAGACAGTTCCGCGATGATTTCCGCGGTCTTCCATATCATCTGCGAGAGATCGCCGTGCTGGATCACCGTGCCGTTGCGCACAAGGCTGATCGCACCGCGCTCGGGATGGCCGATTTCGGCGGCGGGCGCGATGTCGGAGACGGGCGCGGATGCCTCGAAGGCCTTGGCCATTTCCCACGGCCTCGATTTCGCTTTGGCTTCGTCCTGAATATCGCGCCGGGTGAAATCCACCGCGACGCCGTAACCGTATACACAATCCAGGGCCTGATTGACGCCGATATCGGCGCCGCCATTTTTCAGGGCAACAAAACACTCCACCTCATGGTGGACGTTTCGCGACAGGACGGGGTAGGGAAAGGGTCTGCCGCCAGGGACGAGATTGTCGGGGTTCTTCTGGAAGAAGAACGGCGCTTCGCGGCTGGGATCATGACCCATCTCCACCGCGTGTGCGGCGTAATTTCGACCGACGCAATAGACCCGGCGAACGGGAAAGGTGCTTTCACTGCCTCTGACGGGCAGGGTCACAGCGGGCGGGGAGGGAATGACGGTTGAAGACATTGGTGCTTGTCCTGAAAGCGAGAGCCACGGCGGGTGCGTTTTGACGCCGGCCCGGATTGAGGATCTCGGCCGAACGGCGCCAAACAGGCCACTAAGTAGGAAGTGCAAGTGCATCGGTCCAGTGTTAACCCTACCAACTCGTCGGCATATCGGTATATATTGGACATTCCTCGCTCTCACGGCGCCCTGGAGCGAACCGCGCGCCTTGTCGTTGAAATTCGACGCCCGTGCTTCCGCGGGTTCGAAGGTTGAAGAAAGGCCTGGCGGTTCAGGACGCAATGCTTGAGAATCTGGAAATCATTATCGCCATGCTGGAAAAGGTCGGCATGGCGGCCCTCATCGTGCTCGCCTATAGGTTGATCCGCTACGCGCGCTTCTCAATCGTCCGTTCATCGCTCGCGATCGGGCTGCTGTTCGGCTTCGGGGCGGTGGTCACGATGGTCGATCCGCTGGAGGTCCTGCCGGGCATCATCGTCGATATCCGGGCGGTCATGGTTGCCCTTGCGGCGCTTTTCGGCGGCCCGCTCGCCACCTTGATCGCATCGGCCGTGACCATTGCGATGCGGATTTATATCGGCGGCGCCGGTGCGCTTGCGGGCTGCGTCAGCATCGCGCTGGCCGCGGTGATCGGGCTTGTCTATGCACGCCTCAGCGGCGGACGGCGCGATGCTGTCGGTCTTGCCATTCTGGGCATGTTGCTGTCGCTCACCCTGGTCGCGGGCATTTTCGCGCCCGTTCCGATAGTGTCGTCGACAACGCCGGCGCTCATCATCCGCAATCTGCTCGGAACCATGATCCTCGGCTATCTGCTTGCCATGGAGGAACGGCGCGAGGCCGAATATCGCGCCTACAAGCGCGAGGCGGAGCGCGATCCGCTCACCGGACTCAAGAACAGGCGGGCGCTCGAGGCGTTTGACCGGCAGGTCGCCACCGAGGCGGAGCGTCGCCCCTTCGCCGTACTGATGATCGACATCGACGGCTTCAAATCGCTGAATGACCTTCACGGACATGCCTTTGGCGATAGGGTTCTGCGCCGGCTTGCCGAGGTTGTCCGCGGACGCATGCGCGGCTTCGATCTGGTGGTGCGCTATGGCGGGGAGGAATTCTGCGTGGTGGTCAAGGAGGCGACGCTGCACAATGCCAGGCGCATCGCGGAGGATATCAGGCTTCAGATCATGGAAGAGCGTTTCCAGGCGGCGACGGAGGAGGTCGGCGTGACGGTCAGCGTCGGGGTCGCCGAATCAACCC
>NZ_DEPM01000257.1:0-3627 GCF_002358775.1 Martelella sp. UBA3392 | reverse complement strand
CCGAGCATCCAGGCGGCTTAAGTCTCTGAATTTGAAAATATTTAGAGCGATCCCTTGCCGGGCGGTCTGGATCCTCGGGTCAAGCCCGAGGATGACCCGGAATGTGGGAGACGTTTGTGAGCAAATTGATTCACTCGGCTGTGCCAAGTGTGCCCGGCCACCAGAACACAGCCGTCGGCGAGTTGCCTGCAGATCGCTGCAAACGGCGCGGCTTTCCGCGATTGCACCGCATCTTGACGCGGCCGGGTTTTCTACCCCAAATGCACGCGGCATGAATTGGGAGGATTTGGAATGCCTGCGGTCGACTTGCTGCGTGCACGGTTTCTTGAACATTTCGACGGCGAGCCGCAGTTTTTTCGCGCGCCGGGGCGGGTCAATCTGATTGGCGAGCATACCGATTACAATGACGGCTTCGTGATGCCGGCGGTGCTTGAATACGAGGCGCAGGCCGCTGCGGCCGTCCGGCCAGACCGGGTGATCCGCATTCACTCTCTCAACAACGGCAAGACCGCAGAAGTCGATCTCGACGGCGCGAAACCCGAACCGCGCGGCGACTGGACCGATTATGCCTTTGGCGTTGCGGTCATGCTGGAAGCGGCGGGAAGCAGGCTCTCGGGCGCCGATATCGTGGTTTCCTCCTCGGTGCCTGTCGGCGCGGGGCTCTCGTCCTCGGCGGCGCTCGAAGTGGTGGTCGGCTACGCCCTGCTTTCGCTTGCGGGTCGTGAGGTCGATACGGTCGAGCTTGCGAAGCTGTGCCAGAAGGCGGAAAACGAGTTCGTCGGCATGCGCTGCGGCATCATGGATCAGTTCATCTCCTGCAATGGCGTGGTCGATCACGCGCTGATGATCGATTGCCGCTCGCTTGCAAGCCGGCCCGTTCCGATCGATCAGAGGGCGCGGATCGTGGTCGCCAATTCCATGGTTCACCACGCGCTGGCCGATGGCGAATACAACAAGCGCCGCCAGTCCTGCGAGGAGGGGGTAAGGCTGCTCCGTCCCGCGCTCGGCGAAATCCGGGCGCTCAGGGACGTCAGCTTCGAGGAGCTTGAGGAGAACCGCGATTTCCTGCCGGACCTCACCTATCGCCGCTGCCGCCATATCGTCACCGAGAACGAGCGCGTTCTGCAGGCGGCCGAAGCCTTGCAGAATTCCGATCTCGACACGTTCGGACGGCTGATGAACGCCTCGCATGTTTCCATGCGCGACGATTACGAAATCTCCTGCGCGGAGGTCGATCGCCTCGTTGATATCGCCCAGGCGCAGAAGGGCGTCTATGGCGCGCGCATGACCGGCGGCGGCTTCGGCGGTTCGGTGGTGGCGCTGGTGGAAAGCGGCGCGGTGGAAAGCTTCATCGCCAATGTCCGCGCCGCCTATCAGGATGCCACCGGGCACATATCGGAAATCTTTGCCTGTGCGCCGCGAAATGGCGTCGGGCCCCTTACGGATTGAGCGTAGACATGAACACATTCACCGATCATCCGCACCGTCGCTACAATCCGCTGGCCGGCGAGTGGGTGCTGGTATCGCCGCATCGGTCCAAACGCCCCTGGCAGGGGCAGGTGGAGGACGCCGAGGCGCCGGATATGCCGGCCCATGATCCGGACTGCTATCTCTGCGCCGGCAATACCCGCATCAACGGCGCGAAAAACCCCGACTACCAGCACACCTTCGTGTTCGACAACGATTTCGCCGCGCTGACAGAAGATGCACCCGCCGAGAGCTTCCGCGACGGGCTGCTGATGGCGGAGGGTGAGAGCGGCATCTGCCGGGTGATCTGCTTTTCGCCCCGCCACGACCTGACGCTTGCCCGCATGGCGGTCGATGATATCGCAAGGGTGGTCGATGCCTGGGTCGAGCAGTATCTTGAACTCGGCGCGCGGCCGGATATCGGCTATGTCCAGATCTTCGAGAACCGCGGCGCGATGATGGGCTGTTCCAACCCCCATCCGCACGGCCAGATCTGGGCAAGCCGCAACCTGCCGAATGCCGCCGCCAAAGAGACCGAAACCCAGCGCGCCTATTACGATCAGCACGGCACGCCGCTGCTGATGGCCTATCTCGCGCAGGAACGGGCGCTTGGCGAGCGCATCCTGTTTGAAAATGACGGCTTCGTCGTGCTGGTGCCCTATTGGGCGGTGTGGCCGTTCGAGACCATGGTGCTGCCGAAGCGCCATATCCGCTCGATGGAGGAGATGGAGCCGGCCGAGCGGGTGCAGCTTGCCGAGGCGCTGTCCAAGGTCACGATCCGCTATGACAATCTGTTCGCCACCTCGTTTCCCTATTCGATGGGCTTTCACCCGCGCCCGACCGATGGCGAGGCCCATGACGAATGGGTGATGCATGCCCATTTCTATCCGCCGCTGTTGCGCTCGGCGACGGTGAAGAAATTCATGGTCGGCTTCGAGCTGCTCGGCACGCCGCAGCGCGACCTGACCCCGGAACAGGCGGCCGACCGCTTGCGTGGCCTGTCCGATACCCATTATCTCGCCGGCTGAGCCGTGCATGAAGAAACCTGCCGGAGCATTGGCGGGCAAGGGAGAACAAAATGACCATTCTCGTTACCGGCGGCGCCGGTTATGTCGGATCCCACATGGCCTACGCGCTGGTCGATCGCGGCGAGAAGGTGGTGGTGCTGGACGATTTGTCCACCGGCCACGGCGAACTGGTGCCGGAGGCGGCAAAGCTGGTCAAGGGCGATATCGCCGACGCCAAACTGGTCAGCCGGCTGATCGCCGATGAGGGCATCAATGCGATCGCGCATTTCGCCGGCTCGATCGTCGTCTCCGATTCGGTCGCCGACCCGCTGACCTATTACGAAAACAACACCGTCAAATCCCGCGCGCTGATCGAAACGGCGGTCGCCGCCAAGGTCGAGGCGTTTCTGTTCTCCTCCACCGCCGCCGTATACGGCGAGCCGGGCGCGGACCTGCTGGACGAGGAGCAGAACCTGCAGCCGGTTTCGCCCTATGGCTGGTCGAAGCTGATGACCGAGGTGATGCTGCGCGACAGCGCCGCCGCCTACGGCCTCAAATATGCGGCGCTGCGCTATTTCAACGTTGCCGGCGCCGACCCTGAGGGGCGCACCGGCGAGACCCGCGAACACGCCACCCATCTGATCGAGATCGCCGCCCAGGCAGCGACCGGCCGGCGCAACCGCATGGAGGTGTTCGGCACGGACTACCCGACGCCGGACGGCACCTGCCTGCGCGATTACATCCACGTCACCGACCTGATCGACGCCCATGTCAAGGCGCTGATGCATCTGCTGAACGGCGGCGAGAATTTCGTGGCCAATTGCGGCTATGGCCACGGCTTCTCGGTGCTGCAGGTGGTCGACGCGATCAAGCGCGTCTCCGGCGTTGATTTCCGCGTCGACATGTCCGACCGCCGCCCCGGCGACCCGCCGGCGCTGGTCGCCGATTCAGCCCGCGTGCGCGAAATCCTCGGCTGGGAACCGCAATATGACGATCTCGACACGATCGTGAAGCACGCGCTGGCTTGGGAGGATCAACTGGTAAAGGGGCGGGTGAAGCTGTAGGGGCGTCGCCGCTGTTTTTTGTTCTCGGTTTTAGAGTGACGGCTTCGGACTTAGCCGCATAGCCCCCCAATACTCTCTCCCGCTGGCGG
>NZ_DEPM01000164.1:0-6869 GCF_002358775.1 Martelella sp. UBA3392 | reverse complement strand
ACGGCGTTCTCGAAGGTCTGGAACCCGCCCTCGTAGCGGCCGGTCTCGGCGAGCGCGAACAGCTTGCGCTCGGTCTCCTCGATCTGTTCGGACGGCGGCATGTCGATCGGCGCGTCATAGGCGGTGTTGACCACGTCCTCGCCGATCTCGATCAACTGGCGGCGGATCGCCAGATCGTAGATCGTGCGGCCGTAATCCTCGGCATTGATGATGGTCACGGCTTCCGCCGCAAGGCGCGCCAGATATTGCGCCACCGTCAGGTCGCCGACCTTGACGTTTGCCGGCAGGTGGGTCTTGAGCGTGATCGTGTTGGCGATCTTGTCCATGCGGATCGTATCGCCGGCGAGCTCGTAGATCTTGCGGTGGAGCGGCTCGTAGAAATGCTCGGGCTTCAGAAAGTCCGAAACCCGGTAGAAGGCCGAGTTGTTGACCAGGATCGCGCCCAGAAGCGCCTGCTCGACTTCCAGATTGTTCGGCGCTTCGCGTTGCGGTGCGGCGGCTTGGAAGGATGGCGCAAGATCGTTCATGGTGACTTTCCGGAGGTTGGGTGACCCAAGCATAGACGAATGAAGGCGGAGTTGAAGGCCCGACGTGGTTCTCAACACCAATTCACAGGTCATGAAAATAAACGTCGTCTTTCAGCGCCGCAGCCTTGACATGATTCGTCGTCGGCAATCGACGAAAATGATACACCCGCAGGCCGGAAAACGAAAAACCCGGCCTTTCGCAAGACCGGGTCGGTATTCTCACTGGACCGCCCATCAGCGTGTCATGCTCGGGCTTGACCCGAGCATCCAGGCCACACGGAAAACGCGGCCTGGACCCTCGGGTCAAGCCCGAGGGTGACGCCCCAAGTGTGGGGCGAGCCAAGCGGCAAGGCCAAATGCCTTACTTGTCTTCGTCTTCGCCGGCTTCCTCGGAAGCTTCCGGGGCTTCTTCGGTTTCATCGTCCAGATCGTAATCGGCATCCGGGTTGAAGAAGTCTTCGGGGCGCAGCGCGTCCTCGTCGACGCCGTAGATCGCGTCGGCGGAGGTGAGGTCTTCACCCTTGGCCTGGCGCTCGGCTTCTTCCTTGGTGCGGGCGACGTTCAGCTCGATGGTGATCTCGACTTCGGCGTGCAGGTGCAGTTCGACATTGTGCAGGCCGACGGTCTTGATCGGCGTGTGGAGCACGACCTGGTTGCGGCCGACATTGAAGCCTTCCGCGGCGAGGATTTCAACGACGTCGCGGGCTGCAACCGAACCGTAGAGCTGGCCGGTTTCGCCGGCGGCGCGCACGGCGATGAAGGACTTGCCTTCCAGCACGTCGGCAACCTTCTGGGCTTCGTTCTTGCGCTCGAGGTTGCGGGCTTCAAGCACCGCGCGCTCGGCCTCGAAACGGGCCTTGTTGGCGGCGTTGGCGCGCAGCGCACGGCCGGTCGGCAGCAGGTAATTACGCGCATAGCCATCGCGAACCTTTACGGTTTCGCCCATCTGGCCAAGCTTGGCGATGCGTTCAAGCAGGATTACGTCCATGGTTCATTCCTTTCATCATCATCATTTTTGGTGGGCGCGCCCGGTGAAAGAGCGATCGCCCGACGCGTGTCGAGAAGGCCCATGGTGATGAATACCAGGGCCGGGAAGGTGAAGATCAGCGAGAGGTAGGAGAGAATGATCACCGGCACGGCCCAGCTCTTGCCGCGGGCGGCAAGATGCATGCGGGCAAGGCCGGCAAGCAGGAACCCGCCGCCAAAGGCGCCGAGGCAGGCAGCCCCGATCAGTCCGATCGTGCCGCCGAAGAAGGTCGCGACGAGGGCCGCCAGAAACACGAAGATCGCATTCGTGTTCATGCGCAGCGCTACGGCCACATCCTCGCGCGGACGGTTGGAAAGCCCGGATGCGATGGCGATGCGGCTGGCGAAATGGAAGGCGACGAACAGCAGGATCACCGAGGTCGCGCCCTGCACCATCGGCAGCAGCAGGGTGAACATGCTCTTGAATTGCGCGATCACCGCCGCGTCGCCGGCCAGTTCGGGGTTTTCGGCGGTCAGCGCCGCGGCGAAGGCGTCGATGATCTGGCCGGTGGTCTCCGGGCCGTAGCCCGCGACCGCGCCGACGACGATCAGCGCCAGCGTGACGGCGGCGCAGAGATGCATCATGATGTCGGCGAGCGGGTACCAGGCCATCTGGCCTTCCGGGCCGCCGATCTCGGTGGCCGGGCGGGCGAGATTGCCGAGATGGCTGAGCCAGCCGGCGGGGATCAGCGTGACGGCGAGCGTATAGAGCGCGAAGAAGGGCGAGGCGAGCGCGAGACCCAGTGCGCCGGCAACCACGATGCCGACGATCGCGGGCACGAGCCCATAGCCGAGGCCGGCAATCAGGATGGGAAGGGCGGAGGCGGCGGCAAGCAGCGTCGAAAACAGCACGGTCACGCCGGCGGCATAGGCGAGCGCAAAGGCTGCCACGCCGGAAAGCGCACCGATCAGCAATGTTCTTGCGTTAAGCGTCTTCATCTCGCTGTCCTGCCGTTCAAGCAGTTAGGGAAAGCCTCGTTTCCCAACCTGGGTTCAGTTTTTCGGCTGCTGCGCGCCCACCGCGCCGGAGCCGTCTTGGAGGTTGCCCTCCAGTTTCGCCGCCTTCCGTTCAATCTCCCCCCTTGAGGGGGAGATGTCGCGAAAGCGACAGAGAGGGGTGAACCCTTGCCGGATTTCCGGCAAAGCCCGCCTCCCTCTCATGCGTCATGCTCGGGCTTGACCCGAGCATCCATGCCAAACCCGCCTGGATCCTCGGGTCAAGCCCGAGGATGACACGGAGCATGTGGCGGGCGGGGAGCATTGAAGCGGACCCCGCCCGCCAAAACCTTAAAGCCTGAACCTTACGAAACGACGTAGGGCAGAAGGCCGAGGAAGCGGGCGCGCTTGATGGCGCGGGCCAGTTCACGCTGCTTCTTCTGGCTGACGGCGGTGATGCGCGAAGGCACGATCTTGCCGCGTTCGGAAATGTAACGCTGCAGCAGACGCACGTCCTTGTAGTCGATCTTCGGAGCGTTGGCGCCGGAGAACGGGCAGGTCTTGCGACGGCGGTTGAACGGGCGACGCGTCGGGATAGAAGCGATGGCTACCATTTTCTTGATCCTTTATCTCGTAAACGCGATTAGAAGCGCGGGCGGCGTTCGCCGCGGTCGCCGCCACGGTCCCCGCGATCGCGGTCGCCGCCACGGTTGTCACGGCCGCCTTCGCGTCCGCCGTCACGGCGGGGACGGTCGTCGCGGTCGCGCTTCTGCATCATCGCCGACGGGCCTTCCTCGTGCTCCTCGACCTTGATGGTCATGTAGCGCAGGATGTCTTCATTGATGCGCATCTGGCGTTCCATCTCGTGGATCGCGGCAGCCGGCGCATCGATGTCCATCAGCGCGTAATGCGCCTTGCGGTTCTTCTTGATGCGGTAGGTGAGGGACTTCAGGCCCCAGTTTTCGATACGGCCGACCTTGCCGCCGTTTTCCTCGATCAGTCCCTTGTACTGTTCGACGATGGCGTCAACCTGCTGGGCCGTGATGTCCTGGCGGGCCAGGAACACGTGTTCGTAAAGTGCCATTGATATCTTGCCTTTCTTGCGTTTCCAGGACCCGGACTTCGGCGGCTAAGCCTCAACGACTGCTCCTGAGGGGAAACCCCGGCAAGAAAAGCGTTAGACGAGACGGTCGAGAGCGGCGACACGGGAGGCAGGCGCTTTTACCGCGCCAGGCATTTCCGCCTCAGCGAAAACAGCCCTCCGTTCAGCCACCAGCCTGAAGACCGGACCTTTGGATGAGCGGCTTATACGGATTTTCGGGCGGAATGCAAGGGGTGGGGGCTGATGGTGGAGGGGAGGCAGCTTTGCGCGCCCCATTTTGGTTGTTAAAGGGGCCCCGAACAGGTCTTGAAAGCAGACGAATACAAAAACTGATCGCCAAATTTTTATGTTGTCGCGCGTCGTGTTCGAACGGCGCAAAACTCGGGCACCGGCGGTCTCCAGAAAATCTGGGCGGTTCACTACATGCGTTCTGCTTTTTATTTCGATACCCCGTCATCCAGACCAACAAGTCGAGCGATTTCATCTCGAACACAGTGTCTTGAGCGTTTGCGAATGTGATGTAGGCCAAACAAATTCTGCCAATCTTCGTTGGCCATATTAGCCGAAGCCCAGAAAACTGAAAAAAAGGGAAACGATAGAAAAAATCCAATTACGATACCAAAATATATATAATTTTCGTTGTCAAAAAAACTATCAAAAAACCATAACGGTATTATATAGCAAAATGAAAAAACAAAAATGCTAATAACAGCCAAAGGTATACTTGACCATATTCCAAATTTAGCATTATACTGAATATTTTTCATAATTAAAATTCTGCTTATTCTCATAAATGCCATCTTTTTTAAAATGTATCCGCCCATATATATTAAACCGACGCTTCATTGTTGAGAGTAAAGTTCATAATAAGAACACGATTCTAAGAAGAATATACCACCTTCAAGCGAATTTCACGATCCTGATTGTCAGTTCCTCAACAGGTTTTGACGAGACCAGCGAGCCGTGCTGAGTCGCAAGGGATATCTTTGTATAATACCTGCAAGCAACAGACGATGCTTTGATAGGTCACGGCCATTTGGGAAGCCCCCAAAACTGGCTTTCAATACCGATAGCACACCTGAAGGGACGAAGCCTGTGCCGCTAGTGAGAGCCTGAACGCCGTATCCGTGAGTTTAGAGTGCGACATTGAGAGGCAGACCTGGGCCGGATGTTTCAACAGAAGAATTTGTCGATGATGGCGGCTAATTCATTGTCCCACTCTACGAGCAGCCATTCCGCTGACGGCCCCGGTTGTGCCATCTCTGGCAACGGAACAGACATTGATTTTATGCGAGCATCACGACCAAGCCTCTCCCAAAGAGGACATATCATTGCCTTGCGATACTGACGATCCCTGCAAAGCTCGCGTCAGAGCGGCTTCTCTCAACCCGCCACCGTCTCCGCATCAGCCCGCTTCACCACCCGATGCTGATCCTCACCAAGCCCCTGTTTCCAGTAGCTGGAGATATAAAGTTGGTCTGGCCCGAGGCCGCGGTCCTGCCTGAGATACGCCCGCACACGGCGCATGGTTTCGAATTCGGCGGCGCACCAGCCGTAGACGCGGCCGTTTCGCCAGGGGAGCGCGCGGACGAAGGTTTCGAATTTTTGCGGGTGATGGCCGGGTTCGGGGTTGATGAGCCAGTGCAGGGTGACGCCATCGGGGTGGGGGAGGTCCTGGCGGTCCGCTTCGCTCTGGATCTCGATCACCGCGTCGCCGACGGCATCGGCGGGCAGCGCCTCCAGATTGACGGCGATGGCGGGGAGCGCGGTCATGTCGCCGAGGACGAGATACCAGTCGGCGCCGGGCGCAAGCGGCTTGGCCGGCCCCGGTCCGCCGACGGTAATCGTCTCGCCGGGCTTTACGGTCTGCGCCCATGACACGGCCGGTCCGCCGCCGCCGTGATCGCCGTGGAGCGCGAAATCGATGTCGAGGGCGTCGGCGGTCTGGCGGCGGATCGTGTAGGTGCGCACAAGCGGCTTTTCATCCGGGCCGGGCAGCATCAGCTTCACATAGCCGCCGTCCTGCTGAAGGGGAAACTCTGCCATGGCCGGCCCGCCAAGGGTGACGCGGTGCATGTTCGGGGTGATTTGCGCCGTTGAGATGACCTCAAAGCGCTTCGGTTCTGGTCTTTTGTTCATCGCTTTAATATGACTATTTTAGTCCAGTTTGACAATATCCCCGCGCGAGACCTATACCAGCGCCCAGATATACGCCGCATAGGCCGCCAGCATCGCAGCCCCCGTCGCCCGGAGGAATTTCGGGGCGAAGAATAGCATCAGGGCGAAGAACACCGTCGCGGCCAGCATCACCGGCACGTCGAATGTGGCGAAGCCCTCCGGCACGGGCAGCGGCGCGATCACGGCGGTGGCGCCGATGATGCACAGCACGTTGAAGATGCAGGAGCCGGTGACATTGCCGATCGCGACATCGGAATGGCGTTTCGTGGCGGCAACGACGGCGGTGGCGAGCTCCGGCAGGCTGGTGCCGAGCGCGACGACCGTCAGCCCCACCACCGCGTCCGAAACGCCGTAATGGGCGGCAAGCTCGGTCGCGCCGCGGATCAGCAGTTCCGCGCCGACCATCAGCAGGACGAGCCCCGCGACGATCAGCACCGTCATCTTCCAGACCGGCATCGCGCCGTCCGCCGGCAGCTCCGGCTTCGTTTCCGAGGCGACGGCGAAGCGGTAGGTTCGGAAGAGGAACAGCGCGAGCAGCGCCAAAAGCACGAGGCCCGCCACCCGCCCGATCACATCATATTGCACCAGAAACAGCAGGAAGACGGAGGCGCTCGTCATGGCGATGGCATCGCGGCGCACATTCCTGTCCCAGCCGGAAATCGGGAAGATCACCGCCGCGGCGCCGACGATCAGCAGGATATTGGCGATGTTGGAGCCGACCACATTGCCGAGCGCGATGCCCGGCGCGCCGGTGAGCGCCGCGCGGACGGAAACCAGAAGCTCCGGCAGCGAGGTGCCGAAGCCGACGATCACCAGCGAGGCCACCAGCGGCGAGATCCCCATCCGCCGCGCGGTCGCAACCGCGCCTGAAACCAGCCATTCCGCCCCGAAGTAAAGCCCGACCAGGCCAAGCGCGATATAAAGAAAATCCAATGCAAGTCCCCATTCTGGCCGGGCGTCTCCGGCATTCGGATGGGATATGGGGGCTTGTGCGCAAGAGACAATGCGTCGGGGCGGAAATTGGGCGCGAGAAGTGCCGCGATCTGGGCGAAAGTGCTGCGCACCGCGCCGCAGCCATCAATCTCCCCCCTTGAGGGGGA
>NZ_DEPM01000085.1:0-3436 GCF_002358775.1 Martelella sp. UBA3392 | reverse complement strand
TCTCGTCCACGAAAACATGTATCGTTCGACCGGATGGCGGTTCCTGTCGATCGGCCGCTATCTCGAACGCGGCCTGCACATGACGCGCCTGCTCGGCGAGCTTTCCGGCGAGGACGCGCCCGACGGGGCCTTCGATATCCTGCTCGAAATCGGCGACAACGTCATGACCCACCGGCGTCACTACAACGTCAACACCGACCGGCTGACGATCACCGACCTCCTGGCGCTCGACCCGCAAAACCCGCGCTCGGTGCTGTTCCAGCTCAATCAGATGCTGGCCGAGGTCGAGAAGCTGCCGAGCCAGGATCACATGACCCAGATGTCTCCGCTCCACCGCGAGACCATGCGCGTCCAGTCCGGCCTTGCGGTGATGACCGCGAACTCCATCTCGATCGATTATTATGCGACGCTGGAGCGCGATTTCGAGGCGCTCTCCGACTGTCTCGCCCAAAGCTATCTGTGAGGGATGATGCTCTACGATCTCTCGCTGAAGATGGAATATCACTACGACACGCCCGCCTCGCTCGCGCGCCACATCACCCGCGTTTTGCCGCTGGCCGCAACCCAGCGCCAGCGCCTGATCGCCGGCCACGTCAAGTTCGATCCGCATCCGAGCGAGCAGCGCGGCTTCACCGATTTCTTCGGCCATCCGGCGATCGCGACGCTGATCGATCCGCCGCATCAGAGCTTCGCGGTCACGATGAAGGCGCGCGTCAATGTCGAGCCGCCACGCACCACGCTCGCCTTTTCGCCGGAACTGCCGCGCCTTCGCGAAGAATATGCCCGCATTCTCGATCTCGGGCGGGATTCGCCGCATCATTTCCTGAGCGCCAGCCCGCGCATTCCCCATGACCCCGCAATCGGCGCCTATGGCCGGGAAAGCGCCGCGCCCGGCATGAGCGTTCACCAGATAGCCAAGGCGATCTGCGCGCGCATTCATAGCGATTTCGCCTATGACGGCGAGGCGACGACGGTCGACAGCACGCCGATCGAGGCCTTTCACCTCAGACGCGGCGTCTGCCAGGATTTCTCCCATGTGATGATTTCGGCGCTGAGGGCGATCGGCATTCCCGCCGGCTATGTCAGCGGTTATCTCCGCACCATTCCCCCGCCCGGCAAGCCGCGGCTCGAAGGCGCTGACGCGATGCATGCCTGGGTCCGGGTCTGGTGCGGCGGCGCGCTCGGCTGGATCGAACTCGACCCGACCAACAATATCGAGGCGGGATCGGATCACATCGTGGTCGCCTATGGCCGGGATTATGCCGACGTGGTGCCGGTTCTCGGCGTCATGAAAACCTATGGCGAGCACAAGGCGACCCAGGCGGTCGATGTCGTGCCGGTCCCCGAGACGGTGCGCTGAAACGGGCTGGCGCCCTTTCGTCCGACATATTTGCGAGAACCTCGGATGTTTTCGGCCGACGATCAGATCCCTTCAGGTTGAAATGTCCCGGGTCATTTTCCTGCCGCTTTGCAGGACAAGCTGAAAGACAGTGCTTGAAGGCCGGAAAGAAATTCCCGCCCGTTACGATCGCTTTATTGCAAGTGCGTCATATCAGTGCATAAATTGCATTGTTAAGACGCCCATCAGGTCCTCCCGCACTGAGGGGCCGCAATTTCAGACGGTCGATGCTTCCGATTTTCCAGCTTTTATTGACGGAAAAAAACAATGAACAAAGTGACCAACCCCGATCTCCCGCTGCCCACGCCCCGCTCTCACGATGCCGACGAACTGGCCGCCAGCATCCTGGAAAAGCTGATCTATCAGGTCGGCAAGGATACAATCGTCGCCAAGCCGCATGACTGGCTGCGCGCCGTTATTCTGGCTATCCGCGACCGGGTCACCGACAAGTGGATGGAATCCACGCGCAAGACCTATGAAGCCGGCTCCAAGCGGGTCTACTACCTGTCGCTGGAATTCCTGATCGGCCGGCTTTTGCGCGATGCAATATCAAACCTCGAAATGATCGACGCGATCAACAAGGCGCTCGCCAAGCTCGACGTCAATCTGGTGGAGATCGCCGGGCTCGAGCCCGATGCCGCGCTCGGCAATGGCGGTCTCGGGCGGCTTGCGGCCTGTTTCATGGAATCGATGGCGACGGTCGACGTGCCGGCCTATGGCTACGGCATCCGCTACGTCAACGGCCTGTTCCGACAGGAGATCGCGGACGGCTGGCAGGTGGAATTGCCGGAAAACTGGCTCGCCCACGGCAACCCCTGGGAGTTCCACCGCCGCGAAAGCACCTATGAGATCAATTTCGGCGGCAAGGTCGACATCATCGAGGAAGGCGGCAAGGAGCCGCGCTATGTCTGGAAGCCGGCCGAACGGATGATGGCCGAGGCCTACGACACACCCGTCGTGGGCTGGCGCGCCAAGCGCGTCAACACGCTCCGGCTCTGGTCGGCGGACGCGATCGATCCGATCCTGCTCGACAAGTTCAACGCCGGCGACCATATCGGCGCGCTGCAGGAAAGCACCAAGGCGGAGACGCTCACCCGCGTGCTCTACCCCGCCGACGCCAATCCGGCGGGCCAGGAGCTGCGGCTGCGGCAGGAATATTTCTTCTCCTCCGCATCGCTGCAGGACATTCTCCGCCGCCACAAGCAGCAGTTCGGCGATCTCTCCAACCTGCCCGAAAAAGTCGCGATCCATCTCAACGACACCCATCCGGCGATTGCCGTGATCGAGATGATGCGGCTTCTGATCGATATCCACGACATCGCCTTCGACGAGGCCTGGGATATGACGGTCAAGACCTTCGCCTACACCAATCATACGCTTCTGCCTGAAGCGCTGGAAACCTGGCCGGTGCCGCTGTTCGAGCGGCTGTTCCCGCGCCACATGCAGCTGATCTACCAGATCAACGCGAAGATCCTGCTGGAGGCCCGCAAGCAGAAGGGCGCCACCGACGAGGCGATCCGCCAGATCTCGCTGATCGACGAGGGCGGCGAGCGCAGGGTCCGCATGGGCAACATAGCCTTCCTCGGCTCGCATTCGATCAACGGCGTTTCGGCCCTGCATACCGAACTGATGAAGGAGACGGTGTTCTACAATCTGCACCGCATTCATCCCGACCGGATCAACAACAAGACCAACGGCATCACGCCCAGACGCTGGCTGAAGGAGTGCAATCCGGGCCTCACCCGGCTGATCCGCGATGTCATCGGCGACGAGTTCCTCGACGACACCGAAAAGCTGAAGGCGCTCGACGCGTTTGCCGAGGATTCGAGCTTCCAGGAGCGGTTCGACGCGGTCAAGCGCGAGAACAAGGCGCGGCTCTCGAACCTGATCGGCGAACGGCTCGGCACCCGTATCGATCCGTCGGCGATCTTCGATATCCAGATCAAGCGCATTCATGAATACAAGCGCCAGCTTCTCAACATCATCGAGGCGGTCGCGCTCTACGACCAGATTCGCTCCCATCCGGAAATGGACTGG
>NZ_DEPM01000043.1:2343-10652 GCF_002358775.1 Martelella sp. UBA3392 | reverse complement strand
GCGCATGCACCAGCGGATCTTCGAGAAGGTCGAGCCCGGGATTCGCAAATGCGATCTGGTGGCCGATATCTACGACGCCTCGCTCAGGTTCGACGATGATCTCGGGTTCGGCGGCGACTATCCGGCCATCGTGCCGCTCCTGCCGTCCGGTATCGACGCATCCGCGCCGCATCTGACCTGGAGCGACGAACCTCTGCGACTGGGCGAAGGCACCTTCTTCGAGATCGCCGGCGTGTATCGCCGCTATCACTGCCCGCTGTCGCGCACGGTCTTCCTCGGCAAGCCGACAGAGACCTTCCTCAACGCGGAAAAAGCCGTACTCGAAGGCATGGAAGCCGGGCTCGAAATGGCGCGCGCCGGCAATCTCTGCGAGGATGTCGCCAACGCCTTTTACGGCGTCTTGAAGAAATACGGCATCACCAAGGACAATCGCACCGGCTACCCGATCGGTCTCTCCTATCCGCCGGACTGGGGCGAACGCACCATGTCGCTGCGCCCGGGCGACAAGTCGGTGCTTGAGGAAAACATGACCTTCCACTTCATGACCGGCCTGTGGATGGAAGACTGGGGCTTCGAAATCACCGAGAGCATCGTCATCAAGGAAGGCGGGCCGGAGTGCCTCGCCAACGTGCCGCGCAAATTGTTCGTGAAGGGCTGATGACATGGCGACCAGCCCTTTCGCGATCGCAGCGGCCATATTGCAATTGCCGATGCATGTGATTTCTGCGTGGCTCAGAAACGGGTAATGACCGTGGCACCGATGGACTGGAACCTGTCCATGGCCATCAGCGCCGCGGGTGCATCCGCGAGGGCGATCCGATCGCCCACCAGACGCGCCGGATCGAGCTTTCCGCTCGTGATCATATCCAACATCGCTCCGTATCGGTGCGCCTGCATTCCGTGCGAACCGAGCAACTCGATCTCCTGTCCGACAATCCTGGACATGGGAACGGCGGGAGCAGCGTGCTCGCCGAGCATCAAGCCCACCTGGATGTGCTTCCCCCGCGGCCGCAGGCAGAGGATCGAATTGTTCATGGTCGTGGGGTGACCGAGCGCGTCGAGCGAGACATGCGCACCACCGCGGGTAATGTCCCTGATAGCCTCAGGCACGTCGGCCTCCCGGCCGTCGATCACGGCGACCGCGCCGAGTGCGCGAGCCAGATCCAGCTTCGCCGGACTGAGATCCACGCCGATGACATTGGCGCCCGCTGCCGCGGCGATCATGACCGCGGACAGGCCAACGCCGCCGCAGCCATGAACGGCCACCCATTGGCCCGCGCTGACCTTGCCCTGGTCGATGACCGCCCGGAAGGACGTCGCGAACCGACATCCGAGGCTTGCCGCCGTGGCGAACTCCATGCTCTCAGGTAACGCCACGAGGTTAAGGTCGGCCTGGTGAATGGCAACGTATTCGGCGAAAGACCCCCAGTGGGTGAAGCCCGGCTGTTCCTGGTGTAGGCATACCTGCTGATGTCCGGCGTTGCACTCGGAACAACTGCCGCAGCCACAAATGAACGGCACGGTGACCTTGTCGCCGACCCTCCATCTGGTCACGTCCTTGCCCACCGCCTCGATGACGCCAGCCAATTCATGACCCGGAACATGGGGCAGGGTGATGTCGCCGTCGTGTCCCATCCACCCATGCCAGTCGCTGCGGCAGACGCCCGTCGCCGCGACCCGCAGGACGACGCCATGTGGGTCGGGGGTCGGGTCCTCTACCGTGACCAGCTTGGGTTTTTCCCGGAATTTCTCGAACAGGACGGCTTTCATGGCAGGGCTTTTCGTTATGGATTTGGATTGAGGAGATCATAGCCTCCCGCTGAGAAATCAGTGTGTCATTCGTGTCAACTTTGAAGCCGTCAATGCCCCGATTCCTGCCATGCTGCAAGAGGACGGTGCGTGACCAATGCGACGCTATACAAACGGCTCGACGTCAGCGAAACGCGTGCTGGCGTTGCCTGAAACAGATCGAGAAATGCGGGATCATCGAGGGCCACCAAGCCCTTCCAAACCGCCGCAAGTTCGGCTGGGCATGCTGGACCTGATTGCCTTTTGCCGCAAGAGCCTCTTCCGGAGCGGGGGGTGCGGCCTGCCTCAGGGGGCGGCATGTGGCCGGTAGAGCGCGCGAAAGCGGGCATATCCGTCATCATAGATCGCCCGGTTCGACACATCGGGCCTGATCGTGACGCCGTGTCCGACAAAGGCCGTAACGCCCGCCCAATCATCGACGAGCCCGGCGCCCATGGCCGCGGTCCAGGCAACGCCGAGGCAGGAGCCTGGATGCCCGGTCAGGCATTGCACGGGCTGCTGCAGCACATCGGCGACGATCTGCATCCAGATAGCGCTTTGCGCCCCGCCGTCGGAGACCAGGAAACGCGTGGTTTCAAGGCCCATGTCGTTGAGCACATCGACGTGATGTCTGAGCGCATAGGCATAGGATTCCAGGAGCGCCCGCCACAGATGGCCGATATCGTGAGACAGGGTGAGGCCGGAGATCAGTCCGCGCGCATCGGGGTCGTGGATCGGCGTTTTCTCGCCCAGAAGATAGGGCAGGATCACAACGCCCTCCGCACCCGCAGGACGGTTCTCCGCCATCCGGTCGAGATAGCGATAGGTTGATATGCCTTCGGCTTCGGCGGCCTGCTGTTCCTTGCCCGCAAAGGTGGCGATGAACCAGTTCAGCGCCGAGCCGCCGGTCGACATGCAGCCGTTCGGCATGTATAGGCCGGGGATCAGGTGGTAGTCGAGAAAAAGGCGGGGATCGGGGCGCACCTTGTCGGTTGCCGTCAGGATATCGACAGCACCGCCGAATTTCAGAAGAACATCGCCGGCTTCCTGAACGCCAGCGCCGAAGGCTGAAGCCACCATATCGGCAGCACCGCCGACAACCGGCGTTCCCGCGCGAAGGCCGGTAAGGGCGGCGGCTTCCTCGCTGACGGTGCCGAGCACTTCATGCGAGGCGATTTTCGGCGGAATGGCGTTTGGCGGCAGATGCGCCCAGCCGATCAGGTCGTCATCGAGTTCGCCGCGCGCGACGTCGACAAAACCCGCCTCCAGCGCCCAGTTCTTCTCCACGGCGCGTTTGCCGGTGAGCTTGAAGTTGATGAAATCATACGAACCGAACACCGTGGCGATGCGGGCAAAGACACCCGGCTCGTGGTTTTCGATCCAGCGCAGCTTGGCGGTCACAAGCTGCTGGTTGATGCCATTGCCGGCCTTGGCGATAAAGGCGGCCTCGTCGCGCTCCCTGCGCATGGCCTCGACCTCGCGCCCGGAGCGTCCATCGCTTTGCTGAATGCTCGGTCGCAGCACGGTTCCGGCTTCATCCAGGAGCACCACGGCCGGCAACATGCCGGTGACGCCGACAGCACCGATAGCGGCCGGGTCGGTGCCTTCCAGCGCCAGCAGTTCGCGGGTGATCGCCTGGACGTTGTCCCACCACTCTGCCGGATTTTCCTCCGCCCAGCCATGATGCGGCGAGGTGAGCGTGACCGGCCGCGAGACGATCCCCACGACCCGGTCCGGCAGCGCGATCAGAATGCCGATCGTGGACGTCGTTCCGATATCGAGACCGATCACATAAGCCATGCAAGCCTCCGGGCGCGGTCAGCGCAGCGTCGCGACCTTGTCCATGAAGCGGCTGACGCGGTCCTGGTCGACCGGGTTCCAGGTGTCGCCATCGACCTTGAAATGCGTGCCGATGATGCAGCCGTCGGCAACCGACATGACGTCGGTCACATTGTCGATATTGACGCCGGTATTGGCAAAAACCGGCACGTCTTCGATCGTCTCACATACGGTTTTCAGGTCCGACTGGTCGGCGGGCTGGCCGGTGATCGGGCCGGAGACCAGAATGGCATCGGCCATCGACGAAAAGACAGCGCTCTTGGCGCGTAGCGCGATCGGCCGCTGGTCGAGCGGATGGGCGAATTCGGCGTTGATGTTGAACAGCAGTTTCATGTCCCTTGCGCCGAGATTGGCGCGCAGCCGCGCCGGCGTGGCGCAGTCGGGCGCCCAGACGCCCATGTCGGAGGCAAAAACGCCGGTGAAGATCTCGCGCACGAAGCTTGCGCCGGTCACCGCGCCGATCGCTATGCTCGCTTCCGGGTCCCAGAGGTAGTTGACGCCGAAGGGCACCTTGAGTTCCGGTTTCAACGCCTGCACCACGGCTGTCATCGCAGCAATGCCCTCGACGGGGGCCTTGCGCACATAGGGGCGGTCATTCTCATTGCCGAACATGATCGCGTCGACGCCGCCGGCCTGCAGTTTCTCGATATCGGCGAGGACATCCGCGATCAGCTTGTCGAGGCCGCCATCCTTGTCATATTGCGGAGAACCGGGCAGCGCACCGATATGGGCCATGGCGATGACTGCCTTCTTCTTGGCGCCGAAGAACTCGAAAATCATTGAAGTACTCCATTTGAGAAAGCAGGCTGGCGGGCAGGGGCCGTAGGCTTGCGGTCAGGATGCCATTTTGCGCGCGCGGCCGGCGATGCGGATTTCGACCTCGGCGGCCGCGAGTGCTTTTGCGAGTTCGGGCGGCGGCTCGGCATCGGTGATCAGCACATCGAACTGTTCAAGATCGGCGACATGGACCAGCGATATGCAGGAAAACTTGGAGGCGTCGCACAAAACGACTTTCCGCGTCGAGCGGCTCAGGAACACGCGCTTCATCTCGGCGTCGTCGAAGGAGTAGTCGTATATCCCCTGGGGGGTGAGGCCGGAAATACCGATGAAGGCGATGTCGAACCAGAGCGCGCTGAAATCGGCGATTGCCGCAGGGCCGGAAATCGACATTTCGTCCCCGCGCATGCGCCCGCCCGGCAGATAGACCTCGGCCAGACCCTCGCCGAGGAAAAAGGCGTTGCGGACAGAGCTGGTGAAGATCTTGGTGTGTTGACGGTCCTGCAGCCTTCTGGCCAGCAGCAAGGCTGTGGTGCCGACGTCGAGCGCGATGGTGCGCGCCCCGGCGGAAAGTGTCTCGGCCTCAATGGCGATGGCCTGCTTGGCCAGCGCGTTCTTGACGGTTCTGAGCTGGAATGACGGTTCGCCGGGAAGGGTTGCCGGGGCGGCGACAGGTTCCGCGCTCTGTTCGGAGCGCACCGCGCCTCCATGGGTGCGGGCAAGCTTGCCCTCCTTTTCCAGTTCGGCAAGGTCGCGTCGGACCGTCATCTCGGAAACGCCGAGTTGCCCTGCGACATCGGAGACCGAGAGCGCCCCGAATTCGGCCAGAACGCCAAGGATGCGCGCGTGGCGCACCTGGGCCAGAACCTTGGTCTTTTCTCCGGTCTTTTCTCCCTGGCCACCCTGCAAGACGGATCCTTTCGGCACGATTGAGGCTTCGAACAGGCGCAGCGTATTCTGACGCAAGCCGATCTAGACTGAACCTCATGACTACCAGCAGGTTCGAACAAATTCAAACATTATTTTCTCTTGTTGTGTATGTTTTTGTTGATATATGATCGAACTCACCAAAAAGGGGAACGAAAAATGACACACCCGGTCTTTCCGGAACTTGAGGGCCGCAAGGCCGTGGTTACGGGCGGCGCCACCGGTATCGGGCGCGCCATCGTCGAGGCGCTCAGACGCCAGAAGGTTGATGTAGCCCTGTGCGATATCAATCCCGAAACGGCGGCGAAGACCGCCGCCGAAAACGGGTCCGTTGCCATAGCGATCGATGTGCGCAAGCGGGCCTCCGTGGAAGCGGCATTCGCCGAGGCGGAAGAAAAACTCGGCGGCTTCGACATGCTGTTTGCCAATGCCGGCGTATCGTCCATGCAGCATGCGCTGGAACTGACGGACGAGGAGTGGGACTTCAATTTCGACGTCAACACGCGCGGCATCTTCCTCACCAACCAGATCGCCGGCCGCCGCTTCAAGGCCAATGGCAAGGGCGTGATCGTCAATACCGCGTCGCTCGCCGCCAAGGTCGGCGCGCCGCTGCTTGCGCATTATTCGGCGAGCAAGTTCGCCGTGCTCGGCTGGACGCAGGCGCTCGCGCGCGAGCTTGCCGGCGACGGCATCCGCGTCAACGCGATCTGCCCGGGCTTCGTCAGAACCTCGATGCAGGAGCGCGAGGTCGAGTGGGAAGCCAGCCTGCGGGGCATGACGCCGAAAGAGGTGATCGCGGACTACGTCTCGCAGACCCCGCTTGGCCGGATCGAAACACCCGAGGACGTAGCTGATGTGGCGATCTTCCTCGCCAGCAACTCCGCACGCTTCATGACCGGGCAGGGCGTGAACGTGACCGGCGGTGTCTACATGACCTGAAGCCCGCCCTTCGGCAGGCACTGAACCGACGGGGATAACCGGGTAAACCAATGGCAGACATTATTTTCGACGGTATCGGCAAGCGCTATCCGGATGGGTATGCTGCAATTGCCAATCTCGATCTCCATATCAGGGACGGCGAGTTTCTGGTGCTTGTCGGGCCGTCCGGTTGCGGCAAGTCGACCGCGCTCAGGATGATTGCGGGCCTTGAGGACATTACCGACGGGCGGCTGATCATTGACGGCGTCATCGCCAACAACCTGGCGCCGCGGGATCGCGACATCGCCATGGTGTTTCAGTCCTATGCGCTTTATCCGCATCTGGATGTCGAGGAGAATATCGGCTTCGGTCTCAGGGTGCGCGGCGCAGACAAGCAGGTGCTGGCGAAGAAGGTGCGCGAGACGGCCGAACTTCTGGAGCTTTCCGAGCATCTGAAGCGTAAGCCCGGTCAGCTTTCGGGCGGTCAGCGGCAGCGGGTCGCCATGGGCCGGGCGCTGGTGCGCGATCCCAAGGCCTTCCTGATGGACGAGCCGCTCTCCAACCTCGATGCCCGCCTGCGCGGGCAGATGCGCACCGAGATCGCGCGGCTGCAGAAGCTCACGGGCGTCACCACCGTCTATGTCACCCATGACCAGGTGGAGGCGATGACCATGGGAGATCGCGTCGCCGTCATGCGTCATGGCGTTCTTCAGCAGCTCGATACGCCGCGCGCGCTTTACGACACGCCCGCCAACCTGTTCGTTGCAGGCTTTATCGGCGCGCCGTCGATGAATTTCATGGCGGCCGATCTTGTCGCGGTCGAGGACGGGATCGAAGCCCGCCTCGGGCCGTTTGGCTTTGTCTTCGGGGCGGGCGATCGCGTCCGTCGACCGGGCCTCAACCGCTCGATCGGCGACCGCGTGATCCTGGGCATCCGTCCGGAGATGTTCACGCCGGTCGCGCATGCCGAAAGCGCTGCCAATACCGTCACCGGCGAAGTTGTCTTCGTCGAGGATCTGGGGGCAACGCTTCTGGCCCATATCGACATCGGTTCCGCCGATGACAGCCTGCGCGAAATCGGCCATGATGGCGAGGGTGACGGCGCGCTGTCCGCGCCGCGCCTGCGCGCCGTTCTCGATGGCCAGATGCAAATCCGGGCCGGCGAGACCATCACGCTCGCCGTGAATGCCGGAAATATCCATGTCTTCAATGCGCAGACGGAAAAAGCGATCCGGGATTGAGCGGGTCACAAGGCCGGCGTGAGAACAGCGCCGGACCTTTCGTCTTGGAAAACGGCCAGCCCTTCAGTCGCGCCCGTCAGTGAATCCCCTTGGTCAGCCCCTGCACGAAATAGCGGTTCAGGAACAGGATCACGATCACGATCGGAATAGTGGAGAAGTGCGCCAGCGCGCCGAGCGTGCCCCAGGTGATATCCTTGGTGCCGTAGGCCGACAGCAGCGCCACGGAGAGCGGTTTTGATTCCAGCCGCGTCAGGAACATCGGGTAGAGGAAATCGTTCCAGGAAAACATCAGGCAAAATAGGACGCAGGCGATGATGCCGGCCATCACGGCGGGCAGCGCCACCTTGAAGAAGGCGCCGAACTGGGTGCAGCCATCCGTCAGCGCGGCTTCCTCGAGTTCCGGCGGAAGCCCGCGGAAATAGGAAAACATCAGCCAGGTGACGAAGGCCGAATTCAGCATCGAGTTGATCAGCACGACGGACATCCAGCTTCCCAGAAGCCCGATATCGCGCATCATCAGGTAAAACGGGATGAGGGCCGCCACCGACGGGATCATCCGGATCGCCATCAGGAAATAGGCAATGCCCATGGCATAGCGGCTTTTCGAACGCGCCAGCGCATAGCCCGCCGGAACGCCAAGCGCCAGCGACAGGATGACCGAGCCCGTGGCGATCAGCACGCTGGAGCGCAGCAGGCTCCAGACATCGAACAGCCGAAAGATCGTGCGGAACTGGTCGAGCGTGGGCGAGAAGGCGAATGTCGGCGGGATGGAGAAGATCGCGCTCGAGGGCTTGTAGGCGGTGGTCGCCAGCCACAGGA
>NZ_DEPM01000043.1:0-1995 GCF_002358775.1 Martelella sp. UBA3392 | reverse complement strand
GATGAGAAGGAAGGCGCGGCGGCCTGTCTGAAGCCAATAGCTTGCGTTCATTTCCCGTTGGCCTTCCTGTCGGCATGCCGGATCATCATAACAAAGCTCGCGGCAATCAGGGCTATGATCAGCAGGGTGAGGTTGGCGATTGCCGAGGCCCTGCCGATATTGAAGAATTCCAGCCCCTGCTTGATTGCATGCAACATCAGCGTGTTGGTGGCATTGCCCGGCCCGCCGCCGGTTGCCACATAAACCGTATCGAACACGCGGAAGGCATCGACGGTGCGCAGGATCAGCGCCAGGAGAACCGCAGGCAGCATCAGCGGGATCACGATGATCCTGAGTTTCTGAAACCCCGTAGCGCCATCGACGGAAGCCGCTTCCAGAATGTCTGAGGGAAGCGCCTTCAGGCCCGCCAGCAGGATCAGTGCCACCAGCGGCGTCCATTCCCAGACATCTATGAAAATCAGCGTGGCCAGGGCGGCGTGCTGGTCCGCCAGTAGGCCACGCGGATCGGTCAGTCCCCATTGGGCGAGGTAATAGCCGATCATGCCGTAATCGGCGGCCAGAAGCCCCTTGAAGATCAGGCCGACGACCAGCGGCGTGATGGTCACGGGGATCAGGATCAGCGCCAGCGCCAGCCGGTTGAACCGGTCATCGCGCCAAAGCGAAAGCGCCAGCGCAAAGCCGAGCAGGAGTTCGAAGAAGACCGCGCCGACGGTGAAGATCGCGGTATTGATCAGGGCCTGTCGGCTTACCGGATCGGTGATGATTTCGATGTAATTGTCGAGACCGGCGAATTTGGTCCGCTGCGGGCGGATCAGATTGTAGTCGTAGAGGCTGTACCAGATGCCCTGCGCCAACGGCCAGATGCCGACAACCAGAACATAAGCCACGACCGGCACGGCCATGATAGCGAGAAAGACCTTCCGCCTTGTGGCAAAGGCCATTCCCTTGGGCTCGATCAACCCGGAGGGCAGGGGATCTGCAATCGCACTCACGCGCGTAACCTCGATTTCAAGAAACATGCAAAAGCCGGACCGCGCGGCATCAAAACGCGCGGTCCGCAGATTTCAGCGCAGGTCTCAGAACAGGTCCTCGGCCTGTGCCTGTGCGGCATCCAGCGCTTCCTTCGGATCGGCATCGCCGACCAGTACGGAATTGACAGCCGTGCCGAGGAAATCCTGGATCTGCGGATATTCCGGAATGCGCGGACGATAGTCATAATTGCCGTTCTCGAAGGTTTCGGCAAGCACCGGCAGGAACGGGAATTTTGCCGTCAGGTCGGGATCGGTCATCTCGCTTTTGCGCAGGAAGCTGCCGGCGCCCATAAGGTTGAATTCCTTATGGATTTCGGGGCTGGTCAGCCATTTGATGAAGGCCCAGGCGGCTTCCTGCTCTTCCGGGGAGACATCGGCGTTGATCGCCATGCCCCAGCCGCCAATGCCATAGCTCGGCGCCACATCGCCCGGATGCGGGGCGGTGGTGATGGCGACATCGTCGACGACCTTGGAGATTTCGGGATTGTAATAGCCCGGCGCGCCGACCGACCAGGTCTGCATCAGCGCCGCAACGCCCTGGCGGAAGCTTTCCTCGCGGCCGCCCCAGTCATAGCCGGCAGCGCCGGGAGGGGCAGCGTTGCGGAACAGGTCGCGATAGACCTTCAGGCTTTCCACATTGGCATCCGAATTGAGCGTCGGCATGCCGTCCTCGCCCATGATCGAGCCGCCCATTTCGCTGTTATACTGCATCCAGTCCTGGGCGCTGGCCGGGCCCTTCTGGCCGTTGGCGACGAAGCCGTAGAGGCCGGCGGCAGGATCGGTCAGCTTTTCGGCGGCGGCGACGAATTCTTCCATCGTCTTCGGCGGTTCAAGCCCGGCCGCGTCAAGGCGGGTCTTGTTATAGGCCAGAACGTTGGCATAGCCGGCAAACGGGAAGGCGACCTGCTGGCCTTCGTAATTGCCGAGACCCATCATCAGGTTGGGATAGATGTCATCGACGTCG
>NZ_DEPM01000158.1:42336-58036 GCF_002358775.1 Martelella sp. UBA3392 | reverse complement strand
GACCGGTTCCGCGTCAATCTCACAAAGGCGGCGGGGCTTTAAACGCAGATAATCCATCATGAATATCTTTAACGTCGGAGAGACCGGCTTGTGACGGAAATGACATGTCGCTAGAATCGATTTATATCGACATGATTCTCGGATATGTCGACACGAACGACATATCCGACGGGACGTGTCGATAAGCACAGGATCAAGCGACATGTCATTTCGCCCGGACAGACCCTATAACGCGCTCCCCGCCCTTCCCCCGCGCGATGACGTGGAGACCAGGGCCGTGCTCAAGGCCTGCATCACGGCGCGCGCGGCGCTTGCCGAACTGCGCGTTTCCGGGCAGCTCATTCCTAATCAATCCGTCCTTATCAACTCGATACCGTTGCTGGAGGCGCAGGCAAGTTCGGAGATCGAGAACATCGTCACCACCACCGACCGGCTGTTCCGCTTCGCCAACGAGCCAGCGGATCGGGCTGATCCCGCCACCAAGGAAGCGCTGCGCTATCGCACTGCCCTCAATGAAGGATTTCGGTCGCTGAAACACCGGCCGGTCGCGACAACGACCGCCGTCGCCGTCTGCCGCAGGATCAAGGGCGTCGACCTCGACATCCGCACGACGCCCGGAACAGCGCTGATCAACGAGGCGACAGGCACCGTAAATTACACGCCGCCGGAAGGCCAGGACCTGCTCCGCGACAAGCTTGCCAACTGGGAACGCTATATTCACGAGGCTGAAGAGATTGATCCGCTGATCCGGCTGGCGGTGATGCATTACCAGTTCGAGGCGATCCATCCCTTCATCGACGGCAACGGCCGTACCGGTCGCATCCTCAACCTTCTCTATCTGGTGGACAAGGGCCTTCTGGATATCCCGGTACTTTATCTCAGCCGCTACATTATCGGCCAAAAGCGCGCCTATTATGACCGGCTGCTGGCCGTGACCACGAACGGCGCCTGGGAGGAATGGATCCTCTACATGCTGCAGGCCGTGCGCGAGACAGCGGAGTGGACGACGGCCCGCATCCGCGCCATTCGCGATCTGCTAGACCAGACCGCCGGGCGCATCCGTCGCGACCTTCCGAAAATTTATTCGCGCGAACTGGCCGAGGTGATCTTCGTCAATCCGTATTGCCGGATCAGCGATCTTGTGAAGGCCGGCATCGCCAAGCGCCAGGCAGCCTCCGTATACCTGAAGGCGCTTACTGACGCCGAACTGCTGCAGGAGGTGAAGGCGGGTCGCGAAAATCTCTATATCAATCCGGCCCTGCTCTCGCTTCTCAGCGACCGGACGCCGGGCGAGGCCGGCTAATACCAAGAGTCGATGATCGGATATGCCGGCGGCGTGGAAATGCGCAGGATTGATCCGCGCGCTGCCCGGAACCGGAAGCGGATTCTCCCTTCAGTCGGATATTCTCAGATGTGAGCGCCCGCTAAAATTTTAATGAAAACATCAATTTATATAGGATCGGGAGTTGCAGCGCCCGAGAATAACCGATGGTTATCATAAGGCATCACTTTTAATCACTTTTCATTCACACGGGGATACGGTTTACTTTTTTTCATAATCAGAAAACTGAAGGGGTTTTAATATGAAAATGGGGTATCTCTCAGCCTGTTCAATCATGCTTGCCGGCGCCGCCCTGTGCACCAATCAGGCTGCGGCCGAGACCTGGCGGATGTCGACCAAGGTTCCGGCGGACAGTTTCGAAGGGAAGCTGCATCAGGAATTTGCCGACAAGGTCGCCGCCTATACCGATGGCGACGTCAAGATACAGATCTATCCCTCCGAACAGCTCGGCGACGCGCAGACCGTTCTGGAGCAGGTCAGCTCCGGCATCATCGATATCTTCGTCGATGACGTCAGCTATCTCAACCGTTTCAACGAACACATCACCTGGACCTCCGCGCCGTTCCTGTTCGACGACCGGCCGCACTGGGAATGCTTCATGTCGTCCGACTATTTCCGGGACATTCTCGGCAGCATCGAGGAAAACGACAATATCGGCGTCATTGGCGATGTCGGTCCGTTCGGCCGCGGCTTCCGGGTTCTGGTAACCAAGGACGAGGTCAATTCCTTTGACGGCGTGCAGGGTCTGAAGCTGCGCCTGTGGGACAACCAGATGATGGTCGATGTCTGGACGGCGCTTGGCACCGATCCGCTGGTGATGGCCTGGACCGATGTCTACCAGTCTTTGCAGACCGGCATTGTCGAGGCCGTGACCTCGCCGGCGATCCTCGTGGAGCCGATGAAATTCTACGAAGTCGCGCCACATATCGCGCGCACCGACGAGTTCAACCAGGCCAATGCCTACATGATCAATCTCGATTCCTGGAATGCGATTTCAGAAGAGGATCAGCAGAAGGTGATCGAGGCCTATACCGAGATTTCGGCCGAAGCCATGGAGAAAATCCAGGCCACATTCGACGAGTCGCTCGCACGGATGGAAAAGCAGGGCGTGACCTATATGGAACTCGATACCGCGCCCTTCGTCGAAGCGGCCGGTGTCATCTACAAGCAGTATGACGAGAGCGGCAAGCTGCCCGCGGGCTTTCTTGAAGCCGTGGACGCCGCCCGCACAAGCTGCAACTGACCCGAAGTCCGTGAAGCGGCCGGCCGTGCCAGTCTGATGCGGCAGGCCGGCCCCTTCACCCAAGGGAGTTCCCGATGGATATGTTCCTCATCCGGGGCAGGAAGGCGCTTGATCACCTGGCCGGCCTTTACGAAGCGGTCTGTGTCGCCCTGCTCGCCGGCATGCTCATCATCAATGCGGTCAACATCGTCTGCCGCAGCATATTCGACATCTCGCTCAACTGGGTCTGGCCCTGGACGATGGTCGCCTTCCTGTACTGGGTGATGCTCGCCTTCTTCCCGCTGGTTCAAAGACGCAAGGACGTTTCGATCTATATTCTGCTGCAATACCTTTCGCCAGCATTGCGGCAGGCGCTAGGGATATTCGTCGCGCTCGCGATCATGACCGCGTCGGGACTGCTGATCTACACCTTTCCCGAACGGTTCGCCTCGCTGCGAGGACAGATCGAGATCGTCGGCCTGCCGCGCAAGATCCTTATCTGGCCGCTTGGGGCTTCGGCCGCGCCGATCTTCCTCAGCGCCCTGCTCGATGCCGTGCGGATCGCGCTTGGCGCGCGCTATGAGCCCTTCGGCGTGATCGAAACCCCGGAGGTTGCGGAATGAGCGGCATCATCGTTCTCGGCACATTCATGGTGCTGGCCTTCCTGTCGGTCCCGATCCTGTCCTCGATCATCATTGCGGCCGCAACGGGCGTGATCGCGCTCGGCTTCAGCGATCGGCTGGGGATCGTGTCGCAGCAGATGCTCGACGGCATCAATTCGCCGGCGCTGCTTTCCGTTCCGTTTTTCATCCTTGCCGGCAACCTCCTGAATGGTCTGGAGCTGACCGACCGCATTTTCCGCTTCGCCAACAATATTGTGGGCCATATCCGCGGCGGGCTTGCCCAGGTCAACATTCTCGCCTCGCTGCTGTTTGCCGGCATTTCGGGTGCTGCGGTCGCCGATTGCGCGGCCCTCGGCACGGTCGAGGTCAAGGCGATGCGCGAACGCGGCTATCCGGTCCCCTTCGCCGCCGGCGTGACAGCCGCCTCATCGATCATCGGGCCAATCTTTCCGCCCTCGATCCCGCTGCTGCTGTTCGCCTTTGTCGCCAATGCCTCCGTCGGCCGGCTGTTCCTTGCCGGCGTGGTGCCGGCGATCGTGCTTTTGATCATGCTGATGGGCTATGTCCACATCATCGCGGCGAAACGCAATTTTCCGAAGGAAAAGCGCGCGCCGCTCAGGGAGATCATGGCGTCTGCCGTGGACGGGCTTTTGACGCTGATGGCGCCGGCGATCATTCTCGTGGCGATGCTCACGGGCTTCACCACCGCATCGGAGGCCGGCGTTCTGGCATGCGTCTATGCCATGGCGCTCGGGGTCTGGTACCGGACGCTGACATGGAAGGTGCTGGCCAAGGCGTTCCGCGAAACCGCGATGCTATCGACGATCGCCCTTCTGATGATCGGTTTTTCATCCTGCGTCGGCTGGATCCTGGCCTTCGACATGGTGCCGCAGCGGCCCGCCGACTTCGTGCTGGGCTCGATCGATGCCAAATGGCAGTTCCTGCTGATCTATCTGCTGTTCCTGATCCTGCTCGGCTGCGTCTTTGATGCCACCGCGGCGCTGATCATCCTGGTCCCGATCATGCTGCCGCTGGTCGACGGTTTCGGGATCGACCGGGTGCATTACGGCATCATCACCGTGCTGACGCTGATGGTCGGCATTCTCACGCCGCCGATCGGCATCGCCCTCTACATCATGATGGATGTCGCCAAGCTGCCCTTCGAGGCGGTGGCGCGGGCGACGCTGCCGTTTCTCATCCCGATCATGCTGGCGGTGCTGCTGATCACCTTCGTGCCCGAAATCTCGCTGTTTTTGCCAAACCTGGTCTATGGCGCTCCGTAAACTACGGAAAAAATTGAATTATCTCTTGAAAAGGACTCTCTATGCGTGTCGCAATGCTGCAGATGAACTCCCGCCACGACAAGACCGCCAATATCGCGGCAATCCGGGAGATGTTTACAACCAAAATCAAGGGCCAGGGCGTCGACCTGGTGGTGGCGCCCGAATACGCGACCTTCCTCGGCGGCTCGCGCGAGGAGCAATGGGCCGCCGGCGAGGCCTTCCCGGAAGGCGAAGGCTATAACGCCATGCGCGACCTCGCGATCGAATACGGTGTGACCTTTCATGTCGGCTCGATGATCGAGGCCGCGGGCAACGGCTTCTTCAATACCGCCGTCGTCTTCGATCCCAAAGGCGAGGAACTGGCACGCTACCGCAAGATCCATCTGTTCGATGTCGAGACCCCGCAGGGACATGTCTTCCGTGAATCCGACATCATCAAGCCCGGCGACAAGGTGGTTTCCTACGAGGCCTGCGGCATGAAGATCGGCTGCGCGATCTGCTATGACATGCGCTTTGCCGAACTGTTCCAGATGCATATGAAGAACGGCTGCGACGTGCTGACCGTGCCGGCCGCCTTCAACATGGAAACAGGCAAGGACCACTGGGAGCCGATCCTGCGCGCCCGCGCGATCGAAAACCAGTGCTGGGTGATTGCGCCCGGACAGGTCGGCCTCCATCTCGAGCCCGCCGGCGAGCGCGCCTGCTACGGCAATTCCATGGTCATCGACCCCTGGGGCACGGTGATTGCCCGCGCCTCCAACAGGCCGGGGGTGACGATCACGGATATCGACCTGGCGCTTGAGACCCATATCCGCACCATCCTGCCGTCCAACGCGCATCATGTACTGGGGTGAAGCATGCTGGATGGCTACGCAATCTGGATGAGCACGGCCAATCTCGATTTCCTCGAGATGGCGCACAATGCGGGATTTTCCGCCGTTGTCTGCGATATCGAGCACAACGCCTTCTCTCCCGACCGGCGCGAGGCGCTGGTGGTCGCGGCGAAGGCGCTGGGCATGAAGGTATTCTTCAAGATCGAGGCCCCGGAGCCGGTCTGGGTCCAGCGCGCGCTCGATCTTGATGTCGATGGCGTGATCATTCCCCATGCCGGCCGGCTTGCCGATGTGCGCGCGGCGGTCGAGACGGCGAAGTTTCCGCCGCAGGGCACGCGCAGCTATGCCGCCGGACGCTCGGCCGGCTTTGCCCCGCCCGATCCCGATTATTTCGCGCGCTGCAACCGCAATGTGCTGTGCCTGCCGATGATCGAAACCGCCGAAGCCTTCGAGGATGTCGCGGCGATCCTGTCGCATCCGTGCGTCGATGGCATTTTTGTCGGCCCCTATGATCTTTCGCTGACCCGCGGCCGGCCGGGCTACGCCTTCAACAACGCCGACCGCAGCGACATCGCCGCACTGGCCGATGCCGCCAAAAATGCGGGTAAGATCTGGTGGATGCCGACCTGGAAGACGGAAGAGCAGCGCTTTGCCAAGGACAACGGTGTTTCCGTGCGGGTGATTGCCGCCGAACACCAGGTGATTGCCGCCGGACTGAACGCCGTTATTTCCGCCCTGGCGGACTAAAAGAGGAAAACATGAAGAACTTTATCAAGAACCCGCTGCCCGCTTCGATCCCCGAGGCTCTGATCGCCAAACTCGAAAAAGTCGAGACCGCGACGGTCGGGCATTTTCTGCATTCGGTTTTCGTCGATCGCGAGATCGCCGCCGTCAATCCGTCCAAGCGGGTCGCCGGCACGGCGGTGACCCTGCGTCTTGCCGCCAATGACTCGACCCTGCTGCATGATGTCGTCTCAACCCTGAGGCCGACCGATATCCTGCTGATCGACCGCTCGGGCGACAACCGGCATGCCTGCTGGGGCGGCGTGGTCACCAATGCGGCGGCGATATGCGGCTTCAAGGCCGGGATCGTCGACGGACCGGTGACCGATGTGAACGAAATCATCCGCAATGACTTCCCGATCTGGAGCCGTGGGCGCTCTTCGGTTACCACCAAGCTCTATGCCCAGTCCGGCGCTTTCAACATTCCGGTTTCGATCGGCGGAGTTTGCGTCAATCCGGGCGATGCCGTTCTTGCCGATGAAAGCGGCGTGATCGTGCTCAATCCGGCCGTGGCCGAGGCTGTGGCCGACAAGGCGCTCGGCATGCAGACGGCTGAAATCGACCTGATCGCGCGCCTCAAGGCGGGGGAGACGCTTGGCGCCATCACCGGCGCGTCCAAAATGATCGAGGAGTTGCTTTAGCCGCCATGAACATCGATGCGCTGAGGACATTGGCAAATATCGCGCGATACGGCAATTATCGCAGGGTTGCCGATGTCATGCATATCTCGCAGCCGGCGATTTCCAAACGGATACGCGTGCTGGAGGAGCATTTCCGCCATCAGCTGGTTGAGCGGAACGGCGCATTCATGCGCCTGACCCCCGCGGGTCAGGCGCTTCTTCCCTATATCCAGCGAATACTGGCGATCTTCGACGAGGCAGGCCAGCGCCTCAACGAGCCGGAGAAGTGGCAGGGCACGATCCGTCTGGGCGCGGTGGACACGATCCTCTCGACCTGGCTGACCGACTTTCTCGACCTGCACCAGCACCGCTATCCGCATATCAAGTTCGAGGTCATCTCGGCGCCGACGGTCGAGCTTCTTTCCGAGCTGGAACAGGGCAATCTCGATATCGCCATGGTTCTCGGCCCGTCCTGCGACCGCCTGCTGACGGAAGTGCCGCTCTGCATCATGGATGTCGGCTTTTTCGGTGCCCGCAACCCGGCCGAGCCGTTGACCGCAGGCCCGCGGAAGGTTTCGCCGGAGACCTTGTCCGAATCCAACATCATCACCTTTCCGCGCGGATCGCGGCCCTATGTCGATGTGGTGCAGCAATTGTCGAAGCTCAGGCTTGCCTCCATGCCCTCGATTTCCGGCTGCACCTCGCTGTTCACCATGACCGAAATGGCCGAACGCGGCCTCGGCATTATCACCCTGCCCCGCAGCATGGCGGCCGAGGCGCGGCTTCAGGAGCTGGACGTGGGCATCGATCTGCCGTCGATGAGTTTCGCCGCAGTCTACGAACCGGCCGCGGCCCCTCCGATGTATGCGCTCACCTGCGCGGTCGCCGCGGAAGCCGCAACCGGCTACGCCAACCGCGTCGGCAACGGCGTCCATGTCATCGAAACGCAAACCCTTCCGGTGAAACAGGAAGAGCGAAACGACTGAGATATCCAGGGGCCGCACTCTCACTGAACTTCCTTTATTCCTTTGTTTTTCCTTAATTTATTAAAGTGCCATATCACCCTCTCCGATCAATCGATAAGCGTTTGAATATGTGCAAAAATCTGGCTGTCAGTACGGCTGGCAACATCACTTGCGCCCCCATGCTTCGTGGATGAGGTCGGCGATCTCGCCATTGACGTCGTTGAGGCAGCCGATCGCGCGGTCATAGGTCGTCCGCGTAAACTGCACGCGTTCCACCTCATAAAGCGTCTGCTTGGTAATGCCCGCATCGGAAATGGCCGTGGACTTCACCATATGATTCTTCAGCATCCGGCTGCCGAACATCGCCTGTATGAAGCCGACCATCTGCGCCTGCGGTCCATCCGTGGGCTCATAACGGGTCACCAGATAGCGGAACCAGTTGAGCTTGACGCTGGCGCCTACCCTGCGGATCGAATCGAGAATGCCGCCAAGCATCAGCAGAAACTGGCTCATCGAAAGGATATCGAGCATCTGCGGATGCACGGTGATCAGGACCGAGGTGGAGGCGGTCAGGGCCGTCAGCGTGAGATAGCCAAGCTGGGGCGGACAATCGATCACCACCACATCATAATTGGCTTCGACCTCCTTCAGCGCCCTTGTGAGGCGGGTGAAGAACAGCCGCCCTTCCTGGGACGACCGGTCGGTGGCCGCAAGCGGCGTTTCGTATTCATATTCCTGCAGCTCGAGATTGGCCGGTACGATGTCGAGCCCGGGAAAATTGGTCGGACGGATGATCTCGCTGATCGGCTTGATCTCGTCATCATAACGCAACGCCTCGAACAGCGAGGGCGAGTTGTCGAGCTCGGGCTGGATGCCGTGCAGGGCGGTGAGCGAAGCTTGCGGGTCGAGATTGATCGCCAGCACGCGATGCCCTGTCAGCGCCAGATACTGGGCGAGGTGGGCCGTGGTCGTGGTCTTGCCGCTGCCACCCTTGAAATTGACACGGAGAGAATCTGGAGATCGTCGCCCGAGCGACGATGAGGCACGTAAAATTTCTCGGAGCGGCCGTTCTTGTCCAGAAACCGTCGCAGTTCCAGGATCTGTTCGGCCGAGTAGGAGCGCCGGCCGGAGGCCGAAACGACGGGGGAGAAGCCGTCGAGCCGTGGAACAAGATCGACCACCTCGATGCCGCGCTCTTCGGCCCGGCTACGCAACTGGCGGCTCGCCAGCTCACCGGCATCAACATTGTCCCGGCTGAGTCCGGAGCGTCTTGTCATTGAGGGTTTCGCGGTGCAGCTCAAACATGCCGTGCTCCATTTTTGCGCACGGCGAAAGCACCGCCCTCGAACATAGAAGCGGCGCTTTGGGCAGGTCCAACCGCTATGCCGCCGTATCGAGCGTCGGAATGCCGGACACGTCGACGGTACGTTCGGCGTGCCAGGTATCATAGGCACTCTGCATACGCAGCCAGAGGCCGGCGCCATTCCCGAACAGTTTGCCAAGCCGAACAGCGACTTCAGGGCTGACCGGCTTACGCTCTGCCAGGATGGCATGGAGCTGCTGACGCGATATGCCAAGAAGACGGGCAATCTCGCTGATGGACTTGCCCGTGGCCGGAATAACGGTTTCACGCAGCAATTCGCCCGGATGCGACGGGCAGCGGTCAGGATTGCGGGCCATAATCGTCACCTCTCAGTGATACTGTTCAAAATCGACCACATAGGCGTCACCATTCTCGAACTCGAATGTCACGCACCAGGGGCCATTTACATGCACCGTATAGCGGGTTGGGCTAAAACCGGTGAGACTATGAAAATTGAAGCCGGGAATGTTCAGATCCTCCGGCCTTGCAGCCGCGTCCAAAACATCAAGACGCAGCAGGATTCGTTTGTGAAGGCGGGCGTCTATTTTCGACTTTCCCGTCTCCCAGAGCGCCTTGAGTTGTTTGTTGGCAAAGCTCTTTATCATGGCAGAACCGTAAACAACTTGATTACATATGTCAACCGATAGATTACACCTACACTTGGTGTGGCTTTCCACCTCACAAACGAGCAGGAATGAAGGCTTCCGGGCTGAAGCCACTTTTGGAGATCCTGACGCGCCGGGCAGGACCGATGAAGTGGTCGGTCGGGTGGGCCACAAGGTCGCGGGGCACCCTCAAGAGCTTGGAAGCAAGGGTCTGGTATTTCCCGGGATTGGGTTCAGTCCAGCCAGTTTTCAACCTGAAGGCCGGGCACCCGCAGGAATTCGCGCGTATTGGCTGTCACCAGCACGGCATCGACAGCCAAGGCATGGGCCGCAATCAGCAGGTCATTTGGACCGATCGGCGTGCCGGCAGCTTCGAGCTCTGTTCTGATGCGGCCGTAGCGGGCATGTGCCGGCGCATCCAATGCAAGTATTTGCATGCCGCCAAGAATGGCCTCGATCTGGGTCGTCAGCCTGGCAGATCCCTTGCGTTCGCAGCCATAGCTCAGCTCAGTCGCGGTGATGATGCTGACGCAGATCGTATCCTGTCCGACATCAACGATATGGTCGACAACGGCGCCGGCCGGATTACGCGCGAGGTCCGACACGATATTCGTGTCGAGCATGTAAAGTCGGCTCAAAGGTCGACTTCCCTTGCTGGCAGCAAGGTCTCATCGACATCGGGGAACTGGTCATCCGGGCCGAGCGGTTTCAGCCGCGCCAGAATGTCCAGAAGCTTGTTGTTGGGGGCGGGCTCGATTACAAGCCGGTTTCCCTCACGATGAATCATCACACGGTCGCCCGGCAGTTCGAAATCGGCCGGGATACGGACCGCCTGACTTTTGTTGTTGCGAAACAGCTTGGCTTCACGTGCTTCGGATGCCGGGGGCATGAAAGCCTCCTGTCAAAATAATGCATATACAGATGTATATACTAGCTCGGATATGAGGTTTCAATCTTAATGCGAAGCGTAGCCCGGCTTTCCATCCCACAGACTGGCACGGGAAACTGGAAGGGGTTCTCTCTGCCCTCCTTGATCAGAACGACCGTTTTTCAAGAAGCCCGCGTGCCCAGCTTTTGATCCTCCGTGCCGCCTCGATGACACCCGGCTTCTTGGGAGGGAACGGGTTTACGATGCACTGCTCAAGCGGATTTCCTCTTGTTCTTCTGCGATCGGCAACGAGTACCGAGAATAGCTCGCGAATGGGTTCCCTGGGGGTCAATGAAGGGGTGACTTAGAGGTTCTCACGCCAGCCGTTTCAGGAAGAGGATATTGTCAGTCACCATGGCGCTTTGTCCCTCCGGTCCGGAGGCGATGCGGGCTATGGGCAGAGACAGCGATGTGCCCAGTGGTCGGGGTCGAGCTGCATCGAGGCGAGCGTATCTTCGGCGGTGGGAAAGCGGGTGTTTTCAGGCGACCAGGACCAGGGCGCCCGCGAGGCATGCTCGACGATCAGAAGATGACCGCCCGGGGCCACTGCCGCGGCGGCCCGGGCCAGCACTTCGCCACGCGGCCAGTCCTGCGGCGAATGCAGGAAGCTGGCGGTAACCAGATCGAAGCGCCCTTCCGGAAAGGACAGGGCGAGATCGCGCGCCTCGAACCTGATGCGGTCCACAACGCCGGCGGCTTCAGCGTTTCGGGCGGCGATGTCGAGCGCCACGGAAGAGACGTCGATTGCCGTAACGTCCCAACCCTGCCGGGCCAGCCAGACGGCATCGTCGCCCCTGGCGCAACCAAGTTCCAGCGCCGTGCCGGGGCGAAGCGGTCCCGCGAACTGGGACAGGGCCAAACCGGGCTTGCCCGACGAGGTCTGCGGGCCCTTGGCATATATATCGTTCCAGATGGTTTCGGTCTGCATCTTTGGTCTCCTTCAGGCCGTTTCGGCGAGATCGGGATCGAAGATCAGCGTGCGATGGGCAGCGCCTCCGGCCATGACCCCGGCCGCTGCCGCCAGCGTTGCGTTCGGCATCGGGCTTGCGAGATCGCCGGCAGCAAAGACGCCGGCAACCGTCGTCGCCTGCATCTGGTCGACGGCAACATAGGGCCCGGTCGGCCCCTCCCGCATTTCGCAGCCCAGCTGTGCCGCGATATCGCTGGAAGGTGCGGTAACAGGCGCGAGAAACAGACCCGCAAGCGCGACCATGCGGCCGTCTTCAAGCCGCACCGCTTCAAGCGTCGAACCGGACCCGATCAGCTCCGCCACGGGCGTATCCTCGATCCGCACATCGCGGCTCTTCAGCGCTTGCACCTGATCCGGCGAGAGCTGCAGCAAGCCTTGCGTAAACAGCGTCGTCGGGCCCCAGTCGGGCAGCAGCATCGCCTGATGCAGGGCTATCTCGCCGCGCGCCAGCACACCGACGGGCTGCCGGTCGAGTTCATAGCCATGGCAATAGGGGCAATGCAGCACGCTCGCGCCCCAGCGCTCGGCAAGGCCGGGCAGATCCGGCAGGCTGTCGCGCACGCCATAGGCAAGGACGATCCGCCGCGCGGTGACGTTGCTGCCGTCGGCCAGAGAAACACGGAAACCATTGCCTTCACGCCTTGCTGAAACGGCTGCTTCATCGTGAAAGCGAACAGTCGGATAGGCACTCAGCTCTTCGCGCAACCGTGTCGTGATATCGGCCGGGCTTTGCCCGTCCTGTCCCGGAAACCCGTGTGATGCTTCAGCAAAGCGGTTTCTGGGCATGCCGGTATCCAGCACCAGCACCGCCTTTCGCGCCCGCGCCAACTGCATGGCCGCGGACAGGCCGGCAAAGCTGCCGCCGATAATGAGGACATCATGATCCATAGCCTGATCCTGTGTTTATGATTTAATGTATTTTTATGAGTTACATGAAATCACATAAGGAGGCAAGACATGAAACTTTCATTGTTGCGTGATCGCTGCTAGACAGAGTCAGCTGGAAACAAGGAGCCATGTCATGCCGCGCGATCTTCGCCTGTCCCGTATGCTGCATGTGCTGATCCATCTCGACCGGCATGTGGAGCGCGCGACGTCGGATCAGATCGCCGGGATGATTTCGACGAACCCTGTCGTGGTCCGGCGGATGATGGCCGGCCTCAGGGACAAGGCGATCCTGATCTCGGAAAAGGGCCATGGCGGCGGCTGGCAACTGGCCCGCCCCTTGAGCGCGATATCGCTGCTTGATGTCTACGAAGCGATCGGCAGCCCACCGCTCTTCAACATCGGCCCCGGCGCGGAACCCGCCGACTGTCTGGTGGAAAAGGCCGTCGACGCCCGGCTCGACCTTGCGATGAAGGAGGCCGAACGCAAATTGCTGCTGCAATTCTCGGAGATCTCGGTGGAAGACCTGGCGCAGGATTTCGAGCAGCGGTTTGCCGCGCTTCAGGTCGAGGCGGGCGAGGACCGCGCCAATGCAGCCTTGAAGCACTCCGGGACCGATGGATAATCAGCGGCATGGCGTCCTGAACGCCATGCCGCATCGCTATCTGCCAGCCGGGTCGTCAGCCGACGAGGCCGTTGTCGTCGCGCTTGATCGCCATGATCGACGAGCGCGGCAGGCCCTCTTCCGCCGGCCAGGAGCCGCCCGGATGCTGGACGCCGACGAACATGGTGCGCCGGTCGGCGGACCAGCACAGGCCGGTGATTTCGCCGCCGCGCGGGCCTGTCAGGAAGCGGACGATCTCGCCCGTTGCCGGATCGCCTGCGAGCTGCTGGTTGTTGCCCATGCCGGCGAAATCGCCCTCATTGCTGTCCTCGCCATCGGTCTGGATCCAGACGAGACCGCTCGAATCGAAGGCCATGCCGTCGGGCGAGTTGAACAGGTTGCCGCTGTTGATGTTGGACGAACCGGCATAGGCGTCCGAATGGACCTCCGGATTGCCGGCCATGACGAACAGGTCCCAGCGGAACGTGTCGGAAGCGTGGTCGTCGCCATCGGGGTACCAGCGCACGATCTGGCCGTATTCATTGGCCTCGCGCGGGTTGGGCCCGCCGACAGGGGTGGCGTCACCGCCGGCATTGGCCTTGACGCCGCGGTTCTTGTTGTTGGTGAGACAGCAATAGGCTTCGACGGCATAAGGATTGACGGCAACCCATTCGGGGCGGTCCATCGTCGTGGCGCCAACCTTTGACCCGGCCATGCGGGCGAAGATCAGGATGTCGGCTTCGTCCATACCGGTGGTTTCCGGCGTCAGCGCCAGCCATTCGCCGGTCTGGTCGTCGTTGAATTTGGCGACATAGAGCGTGCCGTCGTCGAGCAGGCCATCGGTATCGCCGCCGGCGACATAGGGATTGGTCGAGACGAAGCGGTACAGGAATTCGCCGCGCTCGTCATCGCCGAGATAGACCACGACGCGGCCATCCGGGGCGAGCGTCACTTCGGCGTTTTCATGCTTGAAGCGGCCGAGCCCGGTGCGCTTGGCCGGCGTGCTGTCAGGATCGGTCGGGTCGATCTCGACCACCCAGCCGAAGCGGTGCGGCTCGTTGGGGTTCTTCGAGGTGTCGAAGCGTGGATCGAACTTTTCGTAGCCATACTGGCTTTCGGCGGCCATGCCATAGCGCTTGTAGCCGGCGGCGACCTCATCGCTGTAGCTCGTCTCTTCGGTGGCGCCGAAATAGCCGTTGAAGTTTTCCTCACAGGTCAGATAGGTGCCCCAGGGCGTCTTGCCGGCGCCGCAATTGCCCATCGTGCCGAGCACGGCGCGGCCGTCCGGGTCCGCTTCGGTCTGCAGCAGCGGGTGACCGGCGGCCGGACCCGAAATCGCCATCGGCGCATTGTGGTGCAGGCGACGGTTGAACGGGCTGGAGCGCACCACGGACCAGCCGTCAGCGCCTTCCTTGATCTCGACAACGGTCACGCCCTGCAGGTTCTGCAGCTTCAGCACATCGGCCGCGCTCTGCGGCACGCCGTCTTCGGTATGCGGCAGGTTGATGTCGCTGTTCACATATTCGTTGTTGACCGCGAGAATCTGGTGCCCCCCGATCTCGAAGGTTTCCATGCCATCGGTGTTTTCACCGAAGACCTTGTCGGATTCCTCGACCGAGCCGCCGGTCTCGTGGTTGAATTCGGCAACGCCGTCATAAAGCGGATCGCCCCAGCTCACCAGGACCCTGGCATTGTAGTTCTCCGGCACATGGAAGGCGTAATCGGTCTGGGCCGCGATCGGCGTGAACGGAAAACGCGATTGCGGCGCTGCCGCTTCAGCCGTGCCGCTCGGCAACAGGCCGGCGCTCATGGCAACGGCGCCCGAGCCGAAAGCGACGACGCCGCCGAGAAAACCGCGCCGCGAGATCGCGCGTTCGACAACGCGGTCGAAATCGTTTTCTTCGGGCCGGGGAAAGTTGAGTTCGTCCCACGCGTCGGCGGGCATCTTGATTGGCGGTACCTTGGTCATGGTTGTCCCTCGTGATTTAATACCATTACGAGGGGACCGTATCTGGCTTTCTTGACGGTGGAATGAATGTCCCGTCGATGACAGCCTCAAAAAGGCAACCGCCATTCCCACAGGAATCGCCGCGGTTCAACTGATGGCGGCAAAGCTCCCGGCATCGCACGCACATAACCCGAAGGAAGCCGAACGTGCCGCCCCGATGGCGCGATGCCTCACCTGACTTGAATTGGAAGCGGGGTCATGCCGATGGCCGATTGGCGACCCCAGGTCGCCGGATTTCCGGCTTTGCGGCGCGCCGACCGAGCCGGGGCAACCCTCTTGCGCAACCTGCCAGAAAAAGACCCATCAGGCCGTCTCTCATCCCCCGCCTGCCAAAGGCGAACAGAAACGGCCCGCTGCCCTGCTCTGGGAATTTCAGGGATCGTTGCAGATCGGCAGCGGCTGTGGCACCGCAGGCGGGTGTGTAGGTCGCCTGTTCAAAGAGACTGGAACGAATCTTTCGCCCGATGCTCTAACTGCCAGTCTCCTGCAAACGGTGACCGGCCGAGTGGAATGGCTATCACGTTACGCTTTTGCATTTTGCACAAAGGGTAACATCAAATACTATCGGCAATCGCGATAAATGTTTTGCTCTGAAGAACAACGACATGGAGGACGCTTTGAAATACGGCGGAATCTGGCGGTGACGGGAAATACGAGAGCGAGCGC
>NZ_DEPM01000158.1:40880-41931 GCF_002358775.1 Martelella sp. UBA3392 | reverse complement strand
CACATGTCGATCAAGGATGCGGCCGAGGAAATCGGCGTGACGCCCTCCGCCGTCAGTCATCAACTCAGGATCCTCGAGGATCTGCTCGGGGTGGAACTGATGCGCCGCGTCGGACCGCGCCTGGAGCTGACGGAGACCGGACGGCAACTGTCTCCGGATCTCACCGTCGGCTTCACGCGGATCATCCAGGCCGTCGGGGCGGTGAAGCAGGAGCGTAAGCTCGGTCCCTTGCGCCTTTCCATGCTGCCGACATTCGCGGTTCATTGGCTGTCGCCTCGGATGGCGTCCTATCCATTTGCGCGATCTGGTTTCGAACTTTTGATCTCTACGACCCAGACCGCCGTCGATCTCGGCGCCGGCGTCGCGGATGCCTCGGTGCGCCATGGTTCCGGGCAATGGGCTGGGGTTCTCTCCGAACGCCTGTTCGATGAAAACGTCACGCTGCTGGGCCGCCCCGCCGACTGGCAAACGCATGACGAAATCGATATTCGCAAGGCCATCTCGCAGACCAACCTGTTTCTGTCCCAGCACCGGCGCAAGGACTTCGAGCGGTGGAACGAGACGCTGCCGGGCGGCCCGACCCGACCTGCAGCAATCACAATCGTCGACTCTTCGGGTCTAGGCCTCAAGGCCGCGATTGACGGCGCGGGAATAACCTTCGCGGGCATCGAAATTGCCGCCTGCGACATAGCCGCCGAGAGGCTCTGCCCGATCATGCCGCACCAGGTTCCGGTGAACGCCGGCTATTACCTCTGCTATCCGCCGGCCCTTGAGCGCGACCGCCGCATCAGGAATGTCAGGACCTGGATGCTGGCAGAGGCCGCAAAGGCAGCTCAGCCCTTGCCCAGCCCTTAACCGAACCGGACGAGCGCGACGGAGCCGCCTTCCTTGCGGCGACTTAGCCATGCTTCAGCGCCCGAAATACCCCGTGATGCTTGCCTTATCGAGAAAATGGCTATTGATCATGAAGCCTGCCATCGCGCCTGAGGACAGGCTGTCCAGCGGCAGACTGTCGACGTCGAGCGCGTAGACGGTGATGACGTAGCGATGC
>NZ_DEPM01000158.1:38561-40542 GCF_002358775.1 Martelella sp. UBA3392 | reverse complement strand
GACCGGCGGACAGGGGCCGCCGTATCCGGCCATGCCGAAATCCGTCCGCGTGGCGATCGCCGTTCCCGGCCGCGCCCCTTCGGCCAGACCGGTCGCATCGGCGGGAATGTTAACCAGCACCCAGTGCCACCAGCCGCTTCCGGTCGGCGCATCGGGATCGAACATGGTCACGGCAAAGCTCTTCGTCGCCTCCGGCGCGTCCCTCCAGTCGAGGGCGGGCGAGACGTTCTGGCCAAGGCATCCCAGTCCGCGCAATGCATGACGGTCAGGAATCCTGCCGCCGTCATCAAAGGATGGACTGGTCAGCTCCATCGCGAGCGCTGATGTAGGCAGCAGGGCAGCGGCGGCGAGAAGCGTCAGCGCCCGGCAGGCAGGGTTGGCGGCAAGCGCATGTTCCTTGTTTCGTCGCAGCTTCATTCTTCCCCCTCCCAATAGCCGATTGCGGCATTTTTCCTCACGGTCAGTTCCAGGCGTCGGGCGGATTTCTCCCCACCCGGGGCGGAGCCAGCAAAAACCGCCACCTTGCCGCTATCGGGATATTCCAGGACGTCGGGCTCATTCATCGAACTGATCGCCAAATAGCAAAGCGGTTCGGAGCCTCCCGCCCGCAATTGATGCGCCGTTTCAACGCTGCCGGCGGGGCAAACGACGACATCACCAGCGCTCACCCCATGTTCTTCCTCGCCATATCGCAGCACACCGACCCCCGCCAGAATGACAAAGAGCTCGTCATTTGCGTGGTGGCAATGAAAGGGCCAGGCCTTCTTGCCCGGAGAAATCTCGACACAGCGAGCGCCGAGATGTTTCGCGCCGAGCGGGCCCGCCACAGCCGCCAGCCGGGCTTCATAGGCTTCGCCATGGGATTGTGTCTGGAGCGCCAGCGCCCGAAGGGTTACGAGTGGAAGCATTGTCATTGCCTGACTGGTTTCGATCTGTCAGCGAAAAGGCCAGTAAACGAAGGCGAACACAAATGAGCGCTTCTCATGCCATCTGGAGGGATGCTCATTCGACATGCCTCATCATCGCCGGGCTGTGGCAGCGCGTTGTCGATCCCTCCTCACCGAGGCATGCCTGGCTTGCGTTTCAGGCTGGGGAACCGGGCAGGCTTCGCGCGAAGATTTCCACTGCGCGGGCGATCTGAGCCTCGTCCAGCGCCGCATAACCGAGCCGAAAGGCTTGCGGCGCTGGGCGCTCCAGCGCGAAGCGGGTTCCGGGCAGAAGCGCAAGCCCGGCCGCACCGGCGCGCTCCATCCAGATTTCAGCTGAAACGTCCACGCACCGCAGCCAAAGGGCCAGCCCGCCGGCGGGGCTGTCGAAGACGACCCGCCCGCCAAGATGCGCCGACAGCGCCGTTGCCAGTACATCGCGGCGGGCGCGATAAATGCGGCGCGCCTTGCGCGCGTGACGACCGAGATCGCCGTCGCGGATCAGATCCGCCAGCGCGGCCTCGAGCGGCGCATCGCCCTGCCGGTCGATCGCCGCGCGCGCGGCCGCCATGCGGCAAAGCAGAGGCTCCGGGGCCACCGCATAGCCGAGACGAATGCCGGGCGAGAGCAGTTTGGAGAGCGACCCCACATAGATCAGCGGCAGGCCTGCCGGAGCGCGGGCCGCAAGCGGCAGGACCGGACGCCCCTCGAACCGGTACTCGTGGTCGTAATCGTCCTCGATCAGCGTGATACCATGGCGCTCGACCAGATCCAGTAACTGTAGCCGCCGCGCCGCGCCCATGGTCGCCGTGGTCGGATACTGATGATGCGGCGTGACATAGACGGCAGCGATGCGCGGATCGTTTTCAATCGCCGCCTCGAGGGCCGCCACGGACAGCCCGCCCGCATCGACAGGAATGCCGCGCACGAAAGCGCCCGCAGCCCTGAAGGCCTCCCAGGCCAACGGATAGCCGGGGTCTTCCACGGCAATCGCCTGACCGGGCTTCACCACCGCCTTTGCCGCCAGGAAAAGCGCCATCTGGCTGCCGCGCGTG
>NZ_DEPM01000158.1:22749-38260 GCF_002358775.1 Martelella sp. UBA3392 | reverse complement strand
AGCGCCATCTGGCTGCCGCGCGTGATCAGCAGCCGCGCCGGATCGGCCACCACGCCGCGATCCAGGGCGAGGTAGGAGGAAAGCGCGTGACGCAGAACCGAGGTGCCGCGGGCATCGCCATAATCCGCGCCGGTGCGAAAGGCCGGCGACAGCAAGGCGCGGCGGAAGGCGCGCGCCAATGCCTTGTCCGGCACGAGATTGGGATCGGGCGCGCCATCGCTGAAGGCAAGCGCCGGACGAACGGCCGAAGGTCGCGGGGGAACGGACACCGAAACCGGCTCCGCCATGCTGTCGGGAAGGTCCTCGGCGACAAATGTTCCCCGCGCCGGCTCGGCATACAGCCAGCCCTGCGTCGTGAGTTCCTGATAGGCGGCATCGACCGTGTTGCGGTGAACGCCGATCTCGCGCGCCAGTGCCCGCGTACCCGGCAGGCGCGCGCCCGGCTTCAGGCGGCCGCGCACGATATCGCGGGTGATCGCCCCGGCGATCGCCAGGAACAGCGGCCCGGGCGCGTCTTTTCCGATATCCAGGGCAAGCGGCTTGGGCGCCATCACAACCGGCCTATTCAAATTTCGAAAACTGGCTCTTTTATATAGGCCGATTTTTCGGGAGAGAAATGAAAAAACGCAAGAGGCCCGCATGTCGAAGTCAGCCCTCATCCTGCGCCATCTCACCTTCGAGGACCTTGGCAGCTTTGGCCCGGTGATCGAGGAAGACGGCTACCGGCTCATCCATGCCGAAGCTGGCATCGATGCCCTGCCGGATCCGCTCAACCCCGATCTCGTGGTGGTGCTCGGCGGTCCGATCGGGGTGAATGATGGCGATGCCTATCCGACCATGATGGCGGAGCGCGATTGGCTGGTCCCGCGCCTTGCCGCCCGCCGGCCGACACTCGGCATCTGCCTTGGCGCACAGCTCATGGCGGCGGCGCTCGGCGCAAGGGTTGCCGCGATGCCGCGGAAGGAAATCGGTTTTTCCACCCTGACGCTGACGGAGGCTGGCATCCACAGCCCGCTCCGCCATCTGAGCGATGTGTCCGTTCTCCACTGGCACGGCGAAGCCTTCGACATCCCGGATGGTGCGGATAATCTCGCCAGCACCGCGGCCTGCGCGACCCAGGCCTTCGCCATGGGACCAACCATTCTGGGGCTGCAATTCCATCCTGAGGCCGGCGAACTGCCCGCCTTCGAGCGCTGGCTCATCGGCCATAGCGTGGAACTTGCCGGGGCCGAGGTCGACCCGGCCGGCCTGCGCCGCGAGGCCGAAACCCATGGCCCGTCTCTGAAGCGCGCCGGCCAATCCATGTTGCGGGCATGGCTGCGGGGCTTGCCGGCATGAGCGCGGTTACCCTCCTGACCGGCCGCGCCCGGCCATTGCCGGGAAGCGAAGCGCTGAGCGGCATTTTCAAGACACCGGCGGACAGGCCGCTTCGTCTCGGCCCCGAGGGGATCGAAGGCGACGAACAGGCCGACCGTCGGGTTCATGGCGGCGTCGAAAAGGCGGTGCATCATTATCCGCTGGATCATTACCCGCTCTGGCGCGAAGAGCTCGGCGGCCTGCCGGCGCTGGGCGCACCCGGCGGGTTCGGCGAGAATATCTCGGCATCCGGCCTGACCGAGAATACCGTCGCCGTCGGCGACATCTTCCGGCTGGGCACGGCGCTGGTGCAGGTCTCCCAGGGGCGGCAGCCGTGCTGGAAGCTAAACCGTCGCTTTGATGTGTCCGACATGGCCCGCCGCGTGCAACAGACCGGCCGCACCGGCTGGTATTACCGTGTGCTGGAACAGGGCGTCGTCGCGACGGGGGACCGGCTCGCGCTCATAGACCGCGTTGCGCCGGAATGGACCTTGCACCGGCTCTGGCGCGCGCTCTATGTTGATCGGCTGGACCTTGACGAGCTCAAGGGCATGGCAGCGCTCGACGTTCTGGCCGAGGGCTGGCGGAAATACGCGGTCCGGCGGCTAGCAAGCGGCCGAGTGGAAGACTGGCGCAACAGACTGGACGGCATAGCATGAACCCACCGCCTTTCGTGATTTCGATCCAGAGCCAGGTTGTCTTCGGCCATGTCGGCAATTCCGCGGCCCTGTTCCCGATGCAGGCGGCGGGGCTGGAAGTGGCGGCGATCCCGACCGTGATCTTTTCGAATACGCCCGACTATCCGACGCTGCGCGGCCGGGCGCTTCCGCCGGAATTCTTCTCCGACCTGCTGCAGGGCGCGCGCGAACGCGGTCTGCCGGAACGGGCGGATTTCATCCTGACCGGCTATATCGGCTCTCTCGACGTGGCGCTGATGGTCGCCGATTTCGTGGCCGAGGCCAAGGCCGTCAATCCGCGCCTCATCTATGTCTGCGACCCGGTGATGGGCGATGCCGGCCCCGGCCTCTATGTGCCCGAAGCCATTGCCGACGTCATGCGCGACCGTCTGCTGCCGATGGCCGACATCGCGACGCCGAACCCGTTCGAACTGAGCTGGCTGACCGGTCGGGAAATCGCGACAATGACAGACCTTGAGCAAGCCAGGGCCTTTCTCCGTATCGCGCCCGGCGCCCATCTGATCGCGACGGGCTGTTTACTGGAAGATACGCCCGCCGGCCACATCGAAAGCGTTATTCTCGGCGCTGACGGCGCAAGCCGACACCCGGTGGAACACCTGCCGGTCGCGCTGCCGGGAACGGGCGATCTGTTCGCCGGGCTGATCGTTTCGGGGCTCGCACGCGGATTGCCGCTGCCGCAAAGCGTGGAGGCCGGCCAGCGCCTCACATCGCGTGCGCTGGCCCACGCCCGCAGCCTCGGCGCCGGGGAAGTGGTGCTCAGCGAACCGGGATTCCGAAGCGAACTTCTGAAACTCGGTCTTTGAATGGGGATGACTTCATCCGAACCGAGAAGGCGAGATGAGGAAGCTGCGCTTGGCTGTTGAGAAAAGCGCCGTCACGCCGATGACGGCGGATCCTCCCCAAGCGTGTGCGCCCGCCGCGCCGGAGGCCGCTCTTTATTATACGAACGTACAATAATAGCGAAATCATCTCCAGAAGAGGACGTGAGCTTCGCCATTCCATGGCGTGTACCTCAGCACCACGCTCGACCTTGAAGGCCTCTACGGCAATGCCATCAAGGCGGCCGGAGACGAGGTGGCGCGGCGCCGCTCAACCGAACGTTTGAAGAAGGGGCCGGCGTGACAAGCGCCGGCCCTTCTTTGTTCAGGCCGGGGTTGCGGCCTCGGCTCCTGCCTCACAAAGTCGGGACGCCAGCGCCGCGATGCGACGCACGGCCTCGGCCAACTCATCATCGGGCAGCGTCAGGCCAAGGCGGATCAGGTGTCCGGCTTCGGCGCCGAAGCTTTCGCCGGGCATCACCGCCACGGCTTCCTCTTCCAATAGCCGCCAGGCGAAGGCCTCGCCGCCAAGGCCGGTCTGTGAGACATCGACCATCATGAACATGCCGCCCTGCGGCGGGAAGGACGACAGCCCTTTCGCGGCCTCGAAGGCCGTCTGGCAGGCGCGCGCCCGGCGGGACAGCGCGTCGCGCAGGCGCGCGGCGGTGTCGTAGTCGTTGGTCAGCGCCGCTTCGGTCATGTCCGCGATGAAGGGCTGGTTGCCGAACAGCATCGTTTCCGAGATCGGCAGGACAAGGCGCATCGCCTCGACCGGGCCCACGGCCCAGCCGCTGCGGAAGCCCGTGGCGGCGTGACTTTTCGAGATCGACGAGACGATGATGGTGCGCTCGCGCAGCGCCGCAAATTCAAGCGGCGAGCAGAACTCGCCCGTAAAGATCAGGGATTCATAGACCTCGTCGCAGACGATCCAGAGATCATGCGCGATCGCGATATCGCCGATGGCCTTCATGGTATCGCGACCGATGACCGAGCCGCTGGGATTGTGCGGCGTGTTCAGCAGCAGAACGCGGCTTTGCGGCGTGATCGCGTCCCTGAGATCTCCGGGTTGCGGCACGAAACCGTGTTCCATCTTCAGCGGCACGGGTTGCACCCTGGCGCCGGTCGCCTCGACCACGCCGTCATAGGTGGCGTAATAGGGATCGCCGATCAGCACGCCGTCGCCGTCTTCGACCAGCGCCAGCATCACGGCGAAGAGCGCGGTCTGGGTGCCGGGAAAGCACAGGATATTCTCGGGGCCGATGCCGGGCAGGCGCGGGGCATAGGTGGCTTCCAGCGCGCTGACCAGCCCGGTTTCGCCGCGGCCGTTGGAATAACGGGTGCGGCCCTTACGCATCGATTGCGCACAGATTTCGACAAGGTCCGGATCGGTGGGAATGTCGGGCTCGCCGATGGTCAGCATGATGATCGCCGCGCCGCGCGCATTGCGGTCGCGGGCGGCGTTGTGAACGGCCCATTGATCGCCGCCCAGATCCCTGAGCCTGCGGGTGATTGACGCGTAGTGCATGTATTTTCCTTGTTGTCAGAGTGCGACGGCGCGCACCAGTGTCTGGTCGGGCAGGCGTAGAATGCCTTCGGCGGCGGCGAGCGCTATGCCCGGCAGGCGCGCGGGGTCGTAAAGCCCGTGCCCGAGAGAGCCTTCCAGCCAGAGGCCGTCGATCAGCCCGTTGAGCGCGATGGCATGGCTGTGGCAGGCCGCCGGATCTGCGGGCAGCCCATGCTGCACCAGAACCGGGTGGACCAGTTCCTCCAGCAGATCGAGGAACTCGCGGTAGCTTTCCCGGTGGATATCGGCGTAAAGCTGCCCGGAGCGGACGCGCCCGATGAAGGTCGCCCACAGCGAAACCTTGCGCGCGGAAAGGTTCGGTTGCCTGACATTGGCCGCGATGAAATGCGCCAGCGCCTGCGCCGGTCCTTCCGAGGCCGCATGGGCGGAAGCCGCCGCCGCCCCGGTCAGGTTGCCCATCAGGTAGGCATAGGCCTCATGGACCATTTCGTCCTTTGACGCATAATAGTGCCGGATCAGCCCCGGCGAAACGCCGGCGCGCTCCGCTATCCTGCGAACGCTGGCGCCGCCCATGCCGTCCTCCGCCAGGCAATCCAGCGTCGCCTCAAGCAATGCGCTGCGCCGGGCATCTACCCCCAGGCGCTGGTAGCCTCGTCGTGTCACCTCGATGTCCTCCTGCTGGCCTTCAATGCCTTTACAAAAGCCTTCCGGCTCTCGCGGCAGCAGCCAAGTCATTCTTCTATTCATTTTTGAGCCTGATCCGCCCCTGCAGAATACCGCCTCCAGAGGCCGCCAGCCGCTAATTTGTCGTCGTTACTATACATTCGTACAACATTGCGGCAAATAGCATTCCGCACCCACCAGAAAATAACCAAGGCCCGCCGATCGGCGGACGGGCCGGCCATGCCGAAATCCCTCCGCATGGCGATCGCCGCCCGAGTACCGGTTGGGGTGTAAGGCGACACATGATGTGTGCCAATTCGGCCACAGGTTGGGAAGATTCTCGCGCCCTCTTCCTTATTAGGATACTAGATTACCTTAACGTCATATATCTTTCCAATTGGGATGAGGAGCGTGAGACGCTCCGGTTTTGCGTGAGGAGGAGCAAGCGATGAACAAACCCAGCCGAATACATCTTCTAATGCTCAGCGCGGCAACGCTATTGTGCGCGGGAACGGCGTCAGCCGGCTCGTTCGCGTTGCGCGAGCAAAGCGCGGTCGGTCAGGGCCAGGCCTTTGCGGGCGCGGCGGCAGGACAGGCCGGCCTCGGCTCGATGTACTGGAACCCGGCAACGATGGCCGCCTTCGAAGGCTTCCAGGTCGAAGTCGATCTTTCAGGCATTTTCCCCTATTCCGACATAACCCCGACAAGCGGGACCGCGCCGGCGCTTCTGCTCTTGGGCGGCACCGGTTCGACCGGCGATATGGCGCTCGATGCGGCGCTGCCGGCCGGCTATGTGAGCTATCAGGTCAGTGACGATGTCTGGGTAGGCCTGGGCCTCAACACACCCTTCGGCCTCGAGACGAAGAACCCGTTCAACTATTCCGGACAGATCTACGCCCGCACCTCTGAAGTTCTCAGCTATGACATCAACCCGACCATTGCCTGGCAGGTCAATGACTGGCTGGCGATCGGCGGCGGCATCGAGGCGATGTATTTCAAGACCCGGCTGACGCAGGCGATGAGCCCGTTTCCGGGTGCGCCCTCGGCCGAACTTGAAGGCGATTCCTGGGGCGTCGGCTTCACGCTCGGCTTCACGCTGACGCCGATGGACGGCACGGTGATCGGCGTTGGCTATCGCTCCCAGATCAAGCAAAACCTCGAGGGCCATCTCGATCTCGGCGCCATGATGGGGCCGCTTCCGCCCGGTTCCTATCCGGTGAAGACCGACATTACCCTGCCGGATCAGATCACGGTCGGCCTCAGCCAGGCGCTTACCGATCAGCTGACCCTGAACGCGGGCTTCGAATGGACCAACTGGAGCGTTTTCAACGATTTCCCGGTCTACGGCACGTCCGGTTTCACCAATGGCATGCAGCTCACCGAACTGCCCTTCGAATATGATGACGGCTACTATGTCTCCGTCGGTCTCGAATATGCCATGAACGAGCGGTTCACGGTCCGCGGCGGCGTTGGTTACGAATGGTCGCCAATCTCGACCACCAACCGCGACCTGCGCCTGCCCGACAGCGATCGCGTCCACGCCTCGCTCGGCGGCACCTACAGCTGGAACGACAAGCTGTCGCTCGACTTCGCCTATGAGCACATCTTCACCACCGGCGACACCGACATCAAGATCGACGCCAACAATCCGCACTACGCGGGTCTCGCCTTCTTCGGCGATGTCGATGCCCACGTCGGTATCGTTTCGGCCAGCCTGCGCTATCGCTTCTGAGACTTACAGCAATTCCAGGTGAAGTGGATACCGGTTCACCGTCCGGAATTGCGTAAAAACAAAGAGATAGAGCCTTTCCGCGTTTCCGTGAAATGCGGAAAGGCTCTAGCACCGCTCCCGGCCAAAACCGGGAGCGGCAAGGCCTTTGGCGGTTCTTGAGGAGGAACCGCCACGTCGGTCGATGGTTCGGACACACGAAACGGGAGGAGTTTCATGATCAGAAGAGTTCTCGGCGCTGCACTCGCAGCAGGTCTGATGACGGCCTCGGTGGCCGCAGCCGCTTCGCCGGACGGCAAATGGCTGACCGAAAGCGGCAAGACCCAGGTTCAGATCGCGCCTTGCGGCAGCAATTACTGCGGCACCATTGTCTGGCAGCAAACGCCGTCGAACGACGTCAAGAACCCCGACGCCGCAAAGCGCAGCCGCCCGCTCGTCGGGACTGAGATGCTCTCAGGACTCTCGGCCGATGGCGACAATGCCTGGAAAGGCAAGCTCTACAATTTCGAGAACGGCAAGACCTATACCGGCAAGATGGAGCTGACAGACGCCAACACGCTGAAGCTTTCCGGCTGCATCATGGGCGGCGTGATCTGCAAGAGCCAGACCTGGCGCCGGACGAAGTAGCAGGACAAAAAAAGAAGCGACCGACCGCCGACAGGGAGGCCGGTCGCGCAAGATTGAGGCAGCGCACTGAATTGGCGCTGCCTTCAGTTTGTTACCAAACCGTCCCTAAACGCGGGGTCATCCTCGTGCTTGACACGAGGATCCAGGCAGCACGGCCAGTGTCTGCAATAAGACTTAGGAAAATCAATCGGTTGATCCGTCTGGATGCTCGGATCAAGTCCGAGCATGACTCCTGTGGGTGGGGTTGGCGTGCGTGACAATCCCAGAAGCTGTAGCTTTGTCAGCAGCCTGGAGGCAGCGCCTGGAACAGGCGCTGCCTTTCGTGTTTCAGGTGGACTTAGGAGGCCTCCTCCAGAAGACCCGCGAGTTTCAGCGCCACGCCCTGGGAGCCGCGAACCTTCAGTCGGCCCGTGGAAAAGGCCAGCATCGGGTTCAGCTTTCCCTTGATCAGCTTTTCAAGATTGTCCGAGGTGAGAATGAGCACGGTGTCGGCCTCGGCCTTGCCGCTCTCATCCTCTTCAATCTCGACATCGCCGTCCGTGGCATCGAGCAAAATCGACCCGGCATCCTTCATGTCGAAGCGGACCCGATACCCAAGCTCCTGGAGCGCATCGGACTTTGCTTCCATTGCCGCAATCAACGCGCTGATCTCAGCCATTGTCGTTCCTTTCCCTGTCGACGTTCCACCGCATCAAAACGCCATCTCGTCGAGCGCCATCATCGCGGACTTGCCGGAGCGGATCGCGGCGACGAGGCCGGCGGCCTGCGGCAGGATGCGGGTCATGTAGAACTGCGCCGTGACGAGCTTGGCCTTGTAGAATTCGGGATCGTCGCATTCGCCGTCGAGCGCGGCATGGGCGACCTTGGCCGTCCGCAGCCACATCACGCCGAGCGCGACTAGGCCGAAGAGACGCAGATATTCGGTCGCGGCGGCACCGGCCTCCTCCGGATCCCTCAGGCCCTTCTGCGCAATCTCGGCGGTGCAGAGCTGCAGCCCGCCAAAGGCCTTCGACAGCGGTTGGACCAGATCGGAAAGCCGGTCGTCATCGATCGCGGCATCGATTTCCGCGAGCGCCGGATGGAAGAACGAACGCAGATAGCGGCCCATATGCGCCGGCATCTTGCGGCCGACGAGATCGAGCGCCTGCACGCCGTTGGTGCCCTCGTAGATCATCGAGATGCGGCTGTCGCGGACATATTGCTCCATGCCGTGATCGCGGATGAAGCCATGGCCGCCATAGACCTGCATGCCGATCGAGGCAGTCTCGAAGCCAAGATCGGTGAACAGCGCCTTGACGATCGGGGTCATCAGCGCGGTGAAGTCTTCCGCTTCCTTGCGCGTTTCCGGATCGGGGTGATGCTTCATCATGTCGAGATTGCGCGCCACCCAGCCGCCAAGCGCGCGGCAACCCTCGACATTGGCGCGCATCGTCATCAGCATTCGGCGCACATCGGGGTGGACGATGATCGGGTCGGCGGGCTTGTCCGGGTGTTTGGCGCCGGCAAGCGAGCGACCCTGAAGCCGCTCCTTGGCATAGGCGACGGCGCCCTGATAGGCCGCTTCCGCCGCACCCAGCCCCTGGATGCCGACTGACAGCCGCTCGCTGTTCATCATCGTGAACATGGCGCGCATGCCCTTGTGCGGCTCGCCGACCAGCCAGCCGGTGGCCTCGTCGAACGACATCTGGCAGGTGGCAGAGGCCTTGATGCCCATCTTGTGCTCGATGCCCGAGCAGGTCACGCCGTTGCGCTGGCCCGGCGTGCCATCGGCGTTCGGCAGGAATTTCGGCACCAGGAACAGACTGATGCCCTTGACGCCCTTCGGCGCATCGGGAAGCCGCGCCAGCACCAGATGGATGATGTTTTCGGTGAGGTCATGCTCGCCGGCGGAGATGAATATCTTCGAGCCGGTGATCTTGTAGGAGCCGTCATCCTGCGGCTCCGCGCGGGTCCTCAGCAGGCCGAGATCGGTACCGCAATGGGCCTCCGTCAGGCACATCGTGCCTGACCACGTGCCCTCGACCATTTTCGGCAGATAGGTCTGCTTCAACTCCTCGCTGGCATGGTCGACGATCGCCTGATAGGCGCCGTGGGTGAGGCCCGGATAGAGGCCGAAGGAGAGATTGGCCGCGCAGCTCATCTCCTCCACCAGCTTGTTGATGGATTCCGGCAGGCCCTGCCCGCCCCATTCCGGAGCAGAGGCCATCGCCGTCCAGCCGCTTTCGGCAAACGCCTTGTAGGCCTCCTTGAAGCCCTTCGGCGTGCGCACGACGCCGTTTTCCAGCACGCAGCCCTCTTCGTCGCCGGTTGCGTTCAGCGGCAGCAGCACTTCGGTGCAGAACTTGCCGGATTCTTCCAGGATCGCGTCGGCCAGGTCCGGCGTGACCTCCTCAAGACCGGGAATCTCGGGATAATCGCCGATGCCGATCAGTTCCTGCAGAACGAAACGCATGTCCCTTATGGGCGCATTGTAGACTTGCATGGTTTTCGTCCTCTTTCCTAGTTTCTCAGGGGTTTGCCGGTTTCGATGACGCTCTCGAACCGGTCGAGGGTCTTCTTTGTCTTGACGAGACGCATGAAGCTTTCGTGTTCCAGTTCGAGAATCGTGTTCTCATCCACCGGGTCGATGATGTCGGTGTCGCCGCCGGTCAAGACGGTCGCAAGCTCGCGCGCCACCGTCAGGTCGTGCGGCGTGGCGATCCCGCGGCGAGCAAAGCCCTCGGCGGCCATTTCAAGGGCTATCTTGCCCGAGGGGCCGGGCAGCACGATTTCCTGCGGTTCCGGCGGCTGATAGCCGTCGACCATGGCAAGCGCCCGCGCCTTGGCATCGGCCAGAAGCCGGTAGCGGTTCATGGTCACGCCGTCATCCTTGCCGAGGAACAGGAGTTCCCGAGCCTCTTCGGCCGACTTGGCGACAGTCGCGGTCGACAGCATTTCGAAGACCTTGGCCGTTGCCGGCATCGGCCCCTTCGGGGCTGCCGGATTGTTCTGCCAGCGGGTCAGCATTTCCCGGCATCCGCCCCAGGCCGGCACCAGACCGACGCCGCATTCCACGAGGCCGATATAGGTTTCGGCATACGCCTGCACCGCATCGGAATGCAGCACGATCTCGCAGCCGCCGCCAAGCGCCATTCCGGAGGGCGCGGCAACCACGGGGAACGGCGCATATTTCATCTTGCGATAGGTAGCCTGACCATTGCTGACCAGCTTCTCGATCTCGCCCCAGGCGGCGATATTGGCGGCAAACAGCGCGAGGCCCAGATTGGCGCCGACCGAGAAATTGGTGCCCTCATTATAGATCACCAGCGCCTTGTAGTTCTTCTTCACAAGCCCGATGGTCTTGTCGAGCAGCGTCATGATCTGGTCGTCCATGGCGTTGGCCTTCGAGGTGAACTCGAAGCACACGACGCCGTCGCCGATATCCCAAGCCGATGCCGAACCATTCTTCAGAAGCGGCTTGCTGACGCGCTTGATATCCTCGAGCATCAGCACGCCCTCGGGACGTTCGATGTCGCGGTAGCTGCCATCCGGCTGGAGAGCCTGACGCTTGCCGTCCTCGATGCGGTAGAAGGTGCGCTCGCCCACCTTTTCCAGCACGTCGGGAACAGGAATATTTTCCTCACGCATCCGCGCAACCAGCCACGGCGCGCCGATCATGTCGACCAGTTCGAACGGTCCCCAGCGCCAGTTATAGCCAAGCCGCATGACCTCGTCGATCGCGGCGATATCGTCGGCGGCGTCGCCGACGAGGCTTGCCGCATAGGACAGCGTGTTGGCCATGACGCCGAAGGCATAGCGGCCGAGCGGTCCGTCGATTTCCATAACCTGACGCGGCTTGCGCGCCGCCTTCAGTTCAGCGCTCTCGACCTTTGCGGACACGCTGTAGCGGCCGCTCTCAAGATCGATCGCCTCCTTGATCTTCCGGCCGCCCTCGCGGTTCAGCCGGTAGAAGCCTCCCTTGCCCTTGCGGCCGGTATAGCCATCGGCGATCATCTTGTTGACCAGCGGCAGGTCGCGATTGGTCTCGTGGAACATGTCGCCGTCCGGCAACGCACTCTTCAGGCTTGCGCCGATATGCGGCATCAGGTCGAGGCCGACGAGATCGATCAGGCCGAAAATGCCGGTCTTGGGAATGCCGAAGGGCTTGCCCATCACCGCGTCGGCCTCTTCCACCGTCAGCCCCTGTTCCAGCGCCTTCAGCACGCCGAGCTGGATCCAGGTGACGCCAAGACGATTGGCGACGAAGCCGGGACGGTCGTTGCAGACGACGACGCTCTTGCCGAGCTTGCGGTCGGCAAAATCGGTCACGGCCGCGGCGAGCGCTTCGTTGGTATCAGGCCCCGTCACCAGTTCCATCAGCCGCATGTAGCGCGGCGGATTGAAGAAGTGGGTGATCATGAAATCACGGACGAACGCCTCCGGCATGCCTTCAACAAGGCGGGCAAGCGGAATGGTCGAGGTGTTCGACGAGATCGCCGTGCCCGGCTTGCGCACGGCGTCGATCCGCCGGTAGAGCGCCTGCTTGACATCAAGCTTTTCGACAACGACCTCGATGATCCAGTCGACGCCGGCCAACTTTTCGAGATCGTCCTCGATATTGCCGGTTTCAACCAGCTTCGCGGCCCGTTTCGACATGAACGGCGCGGGATCGGCCTTCTTCATCCTGGCGAGCGCGGTTTCCGCGATCACGTTGCGGTTTTCAGCACCCTCTGGAACAATGTCCAGCAGCAGCACCTTGTGACCGGCATTGGCGACCTGGGCGGCAATGCCTGACCCCATCACGCCGGAGCCAATGACGGCGACCGTGTTGATCTTGAATTCCGTATCAGACATCAGAGGCGCTCCAATATGGTTGCGATGCCCTGGCCGCCGCCGATGCACTGGGTGGCGAGCGCATACTTGCCGCCCTCACGCTGCAACAGCGAGGCCGCCTTGCCGACGATGCGCGCGCCGGTGGCGCCGAGCGGATGGCCAAGCGCGATCGCCCCGCCATCAAGGTTGATCCGGTCTTCGGCAAGGCCGAGATCGCGGATGCAGGCCAGCGACTGGCTGGCGAAGGCTTCGTTGAGCTCGATCACATCCATGGCGCCGGCATCGAGGCCGGCGCGTTCCAGCGCCTTGCGGCTGGCGCCGACCGGGCCGATGCCCATGATTTCCGGCGCGCAGCCGCTGATGCCGACGGAGGTCAGGCGGGCGAGCGGCGTCAGGCCGTTTTTCATCGCATACTCCTCCGAGCACACCAGCACGGCCGAAGCGCCATCCGTCAGCGGCGAGGAGGTGCCGGCGGTCACCGTGCCGTCGGCAGAGAAGGCCGGTTTCAGGCCGGCCAGCGCCTCGGCCGTGGTTTCGGGACGGATGCAGCCGTCTTCAGAAACCGTTCCGCCCTTCACGCTGATCGGCACGATCTCGTCCTTCAGCCGTCCTTCGGCGCGCGCCGCGGTGGCCTTTTCGTGGCTCTTCACGGCAAAGGCTTCCTGTTGCTCGCGCGAAATCTGCCATTTGGTCGCGATGTTTTCCGCCGTGTCGCCCATGCCGATATAGGCGCCGGGCACCTTGGCGTAGAGCGCGGGGTTCGGCATCGGGTTGAAGCCGGTCATCGGCACCCGGCTCATGCTTTCAACCCCGGCGCAGATGAAGACTTCGCCGGCGCCGAGCTGGATCTGGCCGGCGGCCATGTGGATCGACTGCATCGAGGAGCCGCAGAAGCGGTTGACCGTCACGCCGCCGACCGATTGCGGCAGATCCGCCATCAACACCACGAGACGGCCGAGGTTGAAGCCCTGCTCGGCTTCCGGAAAGGCGCAGCCGAGGATCAGGTCCTCGATATCCTCCACCTTGACGCCGGTCTTCTCGACCAGCCCGCGCACCACCTGGGCCGCCAGATCATCCGGACGGACACGGGCCAGTTCGCCCTTTGTGGCAAGTGAAAACGGCGAGCGCTGATAGCCCGCGATGACAACGTTGGTCATGGTTTACTCCCGGCAAACGTGATGTTTTGGATTGAAAATAGAAAGCGATGCGCATTGGCGCGAGGCGCTCGGCCTTCAGACCCAATGCGTTGGTCGCCGGTTCCGCCCAGGCGGGGAACCGGCAATGAACATATGGCAGTGATTGGGGGCAACAGGGACGCGGGCATCCCTTTGAACGTTGCGGAAGAGGCTGCGACGACAGGGGCGCCCGATCTCCCGGAGCGGGTCAGCTCGCGAGCTTGCCAGCCTTTTGTGACAGCCGTTCTTCGGTTTCGCGCACGACGGTTTTCAGTTCCGAGAGGGTGAGGTCGATCGCGACCTTCTGCTCTTCCAGAAGCTGGATGCGCTCGTGCACCGCCCGCAAAAGCGCCGTCAACTGCTCCTGTTGCGTATGGTCGGCCTTGTAAAGGTCCAGAAACTCCTTGATCTCCTCCAGCGAGAAGCCAAGCCGCTTGCCGCGCAGAATCAGGATCAGACGGGCGCGGTCGCGCTGCGTGTAGATGCGCGTCTTTCCGGCCCGGCCCGGGGTTATCAAACCCTTGGTCTCGTAGAACCGCAAGGCCCGTGGCGTGAGCCCGAGCTCTTCGGCCAACTGGGTCACGGTAAAAAACTGATCCGCCACGTAAAACCTTCTCTTTCTTAAGCGATTCACCATAGCGGCCCCCTGACCTACCCGTCAACATGACTGTCTGCCTCCCCGGCATTCACCTTTGCGCCATCATGAGAGGCACGACGCTCTTCCTCGATCAATTCCTTTTTCGAAAGCTTGCCGACCATGGTTCTCGGCAGCGTATCGCGAATTTCGATGTCGCGCGGCAATTCAATCTTGGAGAGACGCGGAACCAGGAATTCATGCAGCTCCTCGACCGTGACCTGCGCGTTCTTGCGCAGCGAAACGAAGGCCTTCGGCCGCTCGCCGCGATACGCGTCATGAACGCCGATGACGATCGCTTCGGCCACCGCATCGTGCTCGTAAAGCGCCTCTTCGATGACGCGGGGATAGACGTTGTAGCCCGAGCAAATGATCAGGTCCTTCAGCCGGTCGACGAGATAGAGATAGCCGTCCTCATCCAGATAGCCGACATCGCCGGTTCGAAGCGCGCCGTCGCGCAGCACATGCGCGGTTTCGTCCGGACGGTTCCAGTAACCGGACATGACCTGCGGACCGCGTACCCAGAGCTCGCCCTTGACGCCCGTCGGCAGCAGCACCGCCGGATTTTCGGAATCCCGGATTTCCAGTGTCGTCCCGGCCATCGGAAGACCGGCGGACCCCGGCCGCCCCGAACTGCCGTCCAGCGGATTGACGGAGACGACCGGCGAACACTCCGTCAGGCCGTAGCCTTCCGCAAGCCGGCACCCGGTCAGCTTTTCGAAGTCGACGCGCACTTCATTCGGCAGCGGCGCCCCGCCCGAGATGCACAGTTTGAGCGATTCGAGATGCACCTTGCGTGTCAGCGCAACACTGTTGATCGCGCCATAGATTGTGGGAACGGCCGGGAACAGCGTCGGTTTGCGCCGCTCCATCAGCGGGATCAGTTCATCGCGATTGAAACGCGGCACCAGCAGCATCGAGGCGCCGATCTGCACCGCATAGAGCATGCAGACGGTCATCGCGAAGACATGGAAGAAAGGCAGCACGCACATCACCATCTCTTCGCCCTCGACCAGCAGACCGCTCTGGTCGCCCTGCTGGACCAGTTGGCGCGCATTGGCCACCAGCGCGCCATGCGACAGCATGGCGCCTTTCGGCACTCCGGTCGTGCCGCCGGTATATTGCAGGACGGCAATATCGGACGGGGCGGTTTCGATTTTCGGAACAGGGGCGTTTGCGGCATCCCGCATCAGCGCGTCGAAACGCAGATGCTGCTGATCGTCGGGAATCCGCGCCAGATCGGAGCGCTTGAACAGGCGAAACAGCAGACCCTTCATCGATGGCAGGGCCTTTGCCATCGGGCAAATGATCACCTGTTTCAGACCCGTTTCGCCAACGACGGAGCCCAGATTTCCGTAAACCGCCGCAAGATCGAGCGTGATCATGAACTCGGTTCCGGAATCGCGAATCTGATCGCGAATCTCGCGGCTGGTATAGAGAGGATTGAAGTTGACGACGATGCCGCCCGCCTTCA
>NZ_DEPM01000158.1:4565-22373 GCF_002358775.1 Martelella sp. UBA3392 | reverse complement strand
ACGCGCGTGCCCTTGCGAACCCCAATGGACGCGAGCCCCGCGGCAAACCGGTCGGACAGGACGTCGATCTCGCTATAAGTCCAGGTTCGGTCAAAGAACTCGACGGCCGCTTTATCAGCGAAGCGTGCGACGGATTCCTCCAGAAAAGCCGTCAGCGTATCGGCGTGCGGGCTCGTGGCGCCATTGGCCGCATCAGCCTCTGCTCGGTCGAGCGGATTTTTGCCATCGCCCGGGGTTGCAGTATCGAATGCCTCTTGCACGCCTCCTCCTTCTTGTGCGGACACCCTCCTCAAGGTTTCCCTCCGCACAATTTTCCTTCGACATGACTTTTACGATATAATATAAACGTATACGTCATGTTATTCAAGGCCGATATTGACGGATCCGGCAAAGATCTAGAAGACGGCCATTTCCACGGTTCCAAGAGGGTTTGGGAAACAAACATGTATGTCTGGGGACGACTGATCAGGGCCATGATCAAGGCGAAATTCGCACCTGCGATCCACCCGCCTGAAGATATCTCCTCGATTGTCCTGCGAGTCTGGCCCCAAGACCTCGATATCAATATGCACGTGAACAACGGCAGATATCTGGCCTTCATGGATATTGGCCGGTTCGATCTGCTGGCCCGATCCGGGCTCGGCGCACAGGTATTGCGCGAGAAATGGCAGCCTGTTCTGACCGGGGTGAACGCGCGCTACCGTCGCTCGCTGCGGGCCTTTCAGCTGTTCCGGCTGGAAACGAGGGTCGCCGGCTGGACGGAGAACTCGCTTTTCATGGAGCACCGTATCATACCGCTCAGCGGCCCGCACAAAGGCGAGGTCGCGGTGACGGCGACAGTGCGCGCGGTGATGCTGAAGGATGGTCGAAAGCTGCCCGCGACGGAGATGCTCGCCCCGCTCGGCCCGCTGCCGGAAAGCCCGCCGCTCACCGAGGCCTACGCACTGCTGATGTCGCCGGAGGAAAGGGCGAGAGCCAGTGGCGGCGAGGACGCCAAGACGTAAACAGCACGGGCCGGATGACCGCCCCCATGAGGCGAAGGCCTCGAAGGCGATATGCTCCGCCGGTCAGGACATTGCGCGCTTGACGACGTTGCGATGGTGGCGTCTATCGCGAGCCATTCCATGTCAGGCTCCGTCGCGACTGCCTCGAATATCCGGTCGAACATGCCTTGTTCGATCCACCGGTAATACCGTCGCTTGACGGTTTGATACGGGCCGAAACGGTCTTCCGGCAGGTCGCGCAAGCGCGCACCCGAGCGCGCCAGCCAGAGAATGGCATCGAAGAAACGGCGGGCATCGCTGCGCGGTCCTTGTTTGCCCTTTCGCCCGCCAGGAACAAACTCACGAAGACGTTCCCACTGAACATCTCGAAGAACTTCACCTTCCACACCGACCTCCAAAAGTCAGTGTTGAATCTGATTTGAGGAAAAGGGAAACCACAAACCTTAAATTGTCACTGCAGGCTAATCCCGGCGCGGCAGCCGGATTTCGACGGCAAGGCCGGCGTTTTGGGAAGGCAGGATCAGCGCGTCGCCGCCATGCGCCTTGGCGATCGCCTTGACGATCGGCAGGCCGAGACCCGAACCGCCCCTGGCCCGGCCGCGCGACTCGTCCGCGCGCCAGAACCGCTCGAAAGCGCGCGCCCGGTTTTCAGCGGAAAGGCCGGGGCCGGTATCGGTGCAGCGGAAGAAGACATGCTCTGCGGAAAAGCCCGTCTCCACGAGCACGGTGCTTCCCGGTGCATAGCGGCAGCAGTTTTCGAGAAGCGCTACGAAGGCCTGCCGCAACCTTGCCCGATCGGCGGTCGTGACTGCGCTGCCCAGATGCCGGTTCGCGACGATCCCGGCCTTCGCAAGCGCCTCCTCGAGCGAATTCACCGCGGCCTCGGCCTCCTCCGCGAGGTCGAGACGCGCGACCTGCAGATCGAGCTGGCCGGCATTGCCCAGCGCCAGCGTGCGCAATTCCTCCACTATGGCCGAAAGGTCGTCCACATGTTCGATCAGCCGGGAATAAAGTTCCGGGCTGGGGGTGAAAGCGCCATCCGAAAGGCCCTGCAACCGCCCGCGCAGAATGGTGAGCGGGGTCCTGAGCTCATGCGCGATCGCCGAGTTGGAATATTGCAACTCGGTCTCCGCGCGTTGCAGCCGTTCCGCCATCTGGTTGAAATCGTCGACAAGGTCGCCGGCCTCGCCGAAATTGCCGCTGCGCAACGAGGCGCGCGCCGAAAAATCGCCTTCCGCGACACGGCGGGCAGCCTCGGCAACCGATTTCAGCGGTTCCACGATCCGTCGTGCCAAGATCCAGCCGAGCAAAGAGGCGGTGGATATGCCGATCCCCAGAAGCAGGCCCAAAGTGACGATATCGCCGGTGCGCAGAAAGTCATCGTCGGTGAATTCGGGATAGAGCCATTCATAGATGAAGAAGAAATACGCAATCAGCCCGAAATAGACGACGGCGAAGGCAAGCAGGGTCAGTGCGATCATCGCACGGACGATCCGGGAATTCAGGTTTCTACTCATCGATGCTGTCCAGCCGGTAGCCGACGCCGCGCACGGCGGTGAGCAAGCCCTCCGCTCCGGCGGCGGAAAGCTTGCGGCGCAGATTGCTGACATGGCTGTCCACCGTGCGGTCGAGCGCTTCGCTCTCCGGCATGCAGGCATCGACCAGTTCCGCGCGCTCGAACGCCCGGCCGGGGCTTGCGGCCATATGGGCGAGGATGCGGAATTCGGTCCGAGTCAGATCGAGCGCCACCGATCCGGCGGGCGTTTCGACCGCCGCGCGATAGGCCTGCGGATCGACGGTCAGCGGGCCGACGCGCAACACCTCGGCGGCTCCGCGCCCCATGGTCCGGCGCAAAACGGCCTTGGCACGGGCCACGACCTCGAGCGGGTTGAACGGTTTGACGACATAATCGTCGGCGCCGATGCGCAGCGCCTGCAGCTTGTCGAGATCTTCCGCAAGCGCTGTGACCATGATCACCGGCGTATCGCCGCGCCGGCGGATTGCCGCCAGCACCTCGTAGCCGTCTTGTCCGGGAAGCTTGATGTCGAGCACGACCAAATCGGGGCGCAAGCGCAGATGATGGGCAAGCCCGACGGTCCCGTCGCCCGCAGTGATGACCCGGAAGCCCTCGCGCGCCATATAGGTGCCGATGATTTCCGCAATCTCGGGTTCGTCTTCGATAATCAGGATCAGAGCATTGTTCATGGCCATGTCTTCGATCTTTGAAACGCGGTCCGGAGCGTTCCCCGTGCATCCTTTCGAATGACAGGGAACGCCCGAACTCATTACGCCGGCGCGGCGGGTTCGGGTTTGTCGGCAACACCCTTCTTCCGCGATCCGCGCAGCGTCAGTCGGCTGACTGTAACGTAGAGCACCGGCACGAAGAATACCGCAAGCGTCGTTGCCGACAGCATGCCGCCAAACACGCCGGTTCCAATTGCGTTCTGGATTTCGGAGCCGGCGCCATGCGCGAGCATCAATGGGACGACGCCGAGGATGAAGGCCAGCGACGTCATCACGATCGGCCGCAGCCGCAGCCGGGATGCCCGCAGCACGGCCCGATGGAGGCTCATGCCGTCATTTTTCAGGTGGCGGGCATATTCGACCAGAAGAATGGCGTTCTTGGCCGAAAGCCCGATGATGGTGATCAGGCCCACCTTGAAGAAGACGTCATTGTCCATGCCGCGCGCCAGCACCGCCAGCACCGCGCCGAGCGCGCCGAGCGGCACGACCAGCATGACCGAGAGCGGGATCGACCAGCTTTCATAAAGTGCCGCAAGCACGAGGAACACGACCAGCATCGAGGCGGCCAGCAGCATTGGCGTCTGCGCGGCGGATTGCCGTTCCTGCAGCGATTGCCCGGTCCATTCCACCGCGAAGCCGCGCGGCAATTGTTGCGCCAGACGCTCCATCTCGGCCATTGCCGCGCCGCTCGAAACGCCCGGCGCCGCCGAGCCCGAGATGTTCGCAGCCGGATAGCCGTTATAGCGTTGCACCTGCAGCGGCGTCGTTTCCCAAACCGGCTCGACGACTTCCGACAGGGAAACCATGCCGCCATCGATATTGCGCACCTTGAGACGCAGCACATCCTCGACATGCATCCTTGCGGGCGCATCGGCCTGCACGACCACCTGCTGAAGCTGCCCGTTATTGGGGAAGTCGTTGACATAGGTCGACCCGATCGCCGTCGAGATCATGTCGCTGATGGCCGAGAAGGATACACCGAGCGCCAGCGCCTTCTGGCGATCGATCCTGAGCGCGATGCTCTGGCCATCGGGCAGCCCGTCCGCCATCACGCCGCTCACCAGCCTGCTTTCGGCGGCCAACGCGATCAACTGGTCCTCTGCCGCCTTCAGCGCCTCCGGCCCTGCATTGGCCCGGTCCTCGAGCCTCAGCGCGAAGCCGGAGGTGGTGCCGAGCGATTCGATCGCCGGCGGTTTCATGATCATGGCCATGCCTTCGGGAATGTCGGCCATGGCGGCTTCCGCCGCCGCGATCTCCCGGTCCACCGTGGTGTCGCGGTCGCCCCAGTCCTTCAGGCTGGTAAAGGCCTGGGCGGCATTGGGACCGGAGCCGGAAAAGCCGAAGCCGAGGATCACGAGGCTCTCGACGATATCGGACCGTGTCGCGGTATGGGCCTCATAGGTCTTGACGACCGCGCGCGTGCGTTCGGCGGTGGCGCCTGCCGGAAGCTCGAACATCGCCATGAAGTTACCCTGATCCTCTTCCGGCACGAACGATGTCGGTATCTTCGAATAGCCGTAGCCGAGTGCCGCAAGCAGCGCGACATAGATGACCAGCATCCGCCCGCCGCGCCGCAGGACCCAGCCGACCGCGCCGGTATAGCGCGCCGCCAGCGCATCGAATCCTCTGTTGAACCACCCGGAGAAACCGCCTTTGGCATGGGTCTGGACGGGTTTCAGGATCGTGGCGCACAGCGCTGGCGTCAGCGTCAGCGCAAGGAAGGCGGAGAACAGGATCGACACCGCCATCGACAGGGTGAACTGGCGATAGATCGCGCCGACGGACCCGGCTGCCATGCCCATAGGAATAAAGACTGCCGCAAGCACCAGCGTGATGCCGACGATCGCGCCCGAAATCTCGCGCATCGCCTGGCGGGTGGCGTCGCGCGGCGACAAGCCCTGCCGCGACATGATCCGCTCGACATTCTCGACGACGACGATGGCATCATCGACGATAATGCCGATGGCGAGCACCATGCCGAACATGGTCAGAACGTTGATCGAATAGCCGGCGAGCATCATCACCGCGAAGGTGCCCAGAAGCGCGATAGGCGCGACGATGGTCGGGATCAGCGTATAGCGGATGTTCTGCAGGAACAGCAGGATCACCAGGAAGACCAGCACCATCGCCTCGATCAGCGTATGCACGACCTTGGTGATCGAGACCTTCACGAAGGGCGCGGTGTTGTAGGAGATCGCGATCTCCATATCCTGCGGCATTGAGGGCCTCAGTTCCGCCAGGCGCTTTTCGATTGCAGCGGCCGTGCTGACGGCGTTGGCGCCGGGCCGCATCTGGATCGCGGCAGCAGCGGCCGGCTTGCCATTGCTGCTGACGCTGAAGGCCAGCGTCTGGGCGCCGAGCTCGATCCGCGCCACATCCGAAAGCAGAAGCCGCCCGCCATCGGCCTTGGCCCTGAGCGGTATCGCCGCGAATGCCTCCGGCGTGGTCAGCTGGCCATGCACGGTCAGCGGCGTCGACACCTTCGTGCCCGGAACCGTCGGTTCGTCGCCGACCCGACCGGGCGAGACCTGCGCGTTTTCGCGGGTGATCGCCTCGGTCACATCGGCCATGGTCAGGTCGTAGGCCGCAAGCTTGGCCGGATCCACCCAGACGCGCATGGCCCGTGGCGAGCCGAACTGCTGGACGCGCCCGACGCTCGGCAGGCGCTTCAGCTCCTCGCTCACATTGCGGGTCATATAGTCGCCAAGGGCGAGCTCGTCGGTCTCGCCGCTGACCGACCGGAGCGTGAGCACCATCAGGAAGCCGGATTCGGCGGCCTCGACGCTGATGCCGCCGCGCCGGACCGCCTCGGGAAGCTGCGCTTCGGCATTCTTCAACCGGTTTTGAACATCCACCTGCGCCAGTTCCGCATCGGTTCCGGGCTTGAACGTCACCATGATGTTGGCGCCGCCGGTCGAGTCGGCGGTGGATTCGTAATAGAGCACGTTCTTGACGCTCGAGAGTTCCTTCTCGATGGGCCGAACGACGCTGTCATTGACCGTATCGACGCTCGCGCCGGTATAGGTCGCGAAAATGCTGATGCTTGGCGGCGCAATGTCCGGAAAGCGGGCCACCGGAAGCTTCGGAATGGCGACGAGCCCGGCCAGCGCGATGAAGATCGCGATAACCCAGGCAAAGACCGGACGGTCGATAAAGAATTGTGGCATGATGTCTGACCTTCAAAGCAATGCCAGGTGAAGTGGAAGCCGGTTCACCGTCCGGAATTGCGCGAAAACAAAGAATTAGAGCCTATCGGTCGCCGTTGCGGTATCCTGCGGTACGCTCGCCGGGCGCACGCGCATTCCGTCCTGAACGCGATCCTGTCCGCGAATGACGATCATCTCGCCCGCTTTCAGCCCCGCTGTGACGACAACGCGTCCGCCGATGGCCTCGCCGAGAACCACATTGCGCCGCTCGGCCCGGCCATCCGCCGTCACGACCACGAGCTGCGCCTCGCCGGCGCCATTGCGCACAACCGCTTCTTCCGGCACCAGCAGCGCATCGGGAAGAACGCCGCGCGGCAGGCGAACGCGGACATACATGCCGGGCAGGAGGCTGAGACCGGGGTTTTCCACCTCGACCCGGACCGCGGCATCCCCGGTTCCCGGATCGACCGTGACATCGGAAAGCGCCAGCCGGCCCAAGCGGGGATGCGGCGTGCCGTCCGCGTCGAGGATCTCCGCTGGCCCCAATCCCGCCTCGGCGGCGGACTGCACGCCATCCAGCTTCGTTGCTGGCAGGCGCAGATCGACATAAACACGGTCCAGTTCCTGCACCACGGCAAGTTCCGTCTGGCTGGAGGCAAGCGCGCCCTCATCGGCGACCGTGCGGCCGACATAGCCGTTGATCGGCGAGCGTATCGTGGCGAAATCGAGGTCGAGCTTGCGGCGGCGCGCGACGGCCCGGGCTTCGGCAAGGTTCGCCTCTGCCGTGGTCAAATCGTTTTGCGCCTGCTCGTAATTCTTGCGGCTCGTCACGTTTTCCGCCATCAGCGCCTTTGCCCGCGCCAACCCCTGGCGGGCATGCGCCAGCGCCCCTTCCGCCCGCATCAACCCTGCCTGCGCCGTTTCGAGATCGGCCTCAAGCAGGGCGGAATCTATTTCGAAGAGAACCTCGCCCGCCTCGACCTCGGTCCCGCCTTCAACAAGCCGTTTCTTGATGATGCCTGTGACCTGCGGCCGAATCTCGACCCGCCGATAGGCCGCCACGCGCCCGGGAAAGGCATCGATCAGGACCACGCGCTCCGGCTTAAGCGTCAGCGTTGTGACCTGCGTGGCCCCTCCGGCATCGGCAGACGGTTCTTGCCGCTGCGAAACCGCCTCGTGGCGGAAAATCAGAAACAGTGCGAGGGCGGCGACGCCAACGATAGCGGCGATAAATGAAAGGCGGTGCGACATGAAAAGCATCCGGACTGGTGTTCTTCACCCGCACCTGACATGCGCCTTTCGATGTTCGGTCGAGAAATGATGGAGATTTGGCGGAGATCGACAAATGCCGGCGATCCCGCGCAAAGCGGAGGGCAAGCCGCTGGTTCAAAACGCAGCAACCTTCGCGCCCGGATGAGCGCTTTCAGGATGCCATGCAGGGATCGTTGAAAACGTGCTGGATCGCAATGGCGGCAGCACCTGCCGTCCAATAGAAGCTGGTATCAGCCGACACGATTCGCGGACCCTGTTCACGCCTGAATGCGTCGCAAGGTCTCCAGCAACCGGCTTTGAGGACCGGCGTCCAGCGCTGACGCGGCAAAGGCCGGTCATTGCCGCCAGTCTGGCATCGTGATCGCACCGTCCATATGGCGCCCGATCAAGGGACAGGGATCGCTTATTGCCCCAGTGATATCGCAACACCTGAAACGGCGTCGCGCAGCCAGATATGGGCGGGATCGCCGCCGCGCCGTTCATGCCAGACCTGAACGAAGGGAAAGGACGGGATCGTGAATGGCGGCTCGAAGATGATCAGGGTCGGATCACTTTCATAAGGAACAAGAGCGTTGCGCGCGACGGTGAGAACCAGGTCCGTCCCTTGGATCAGACGCGGCGCGTTTCCCCAATGCGGCAACGTGACCGCGAGGCGGCGCTGATGGCCGGCGGCGCGCAGGGCCGTATCGACCTCGGTGTTTGCGCCGTCCCTCATCGCAACGAGAACGTGGGGCCGTGAGAGATAGGCTTCCATATCAAGGCGCTCCTTGCCCGGCATGCTCTCCCGATCCGCAAGGCAGGCGAAATTCTCGCTGATCAACGGCCCGGCCTCCAGCCGTTCGGGAAGATCGGGGAAGACCCCCAGGGCAAGATCGCATTCCCCGTCCAGCACCTGCCGCACCATGGCTTCCCGGCTCGATTGGGTGATCACCAGATCGATGCCCGGCGCCTCCAGCCGCAGCAGCCGCGTCAACTCGGGAAGGATAACGGCGGAGCCGTAGTCCGACATGGTAAGGCGAAAGGTGCGCTTCTCCTTCGCGGGATCGAAGCCGCTCGGGCCGAAAACCACGCGCATCTGCCTGAGGGCCTCCTCCAGGACAGGCGCGATCTCGAGCGCCCGGGCGCTCGCGACGAGTTGCCCGCCGCGACGGATCAGCAAGGGATCGTCGAAGAGCACACGCAGACGCGCGAGCGCATGGCTGACGGCGGGCTGGCTCATGTTCAGCCGGGCGGCCGCGCGCGACACATGACGCTCGGCCAGAAGGGCATCGAGAACCACGAGAAGATTGAGGTCGATGCCGCGAAGATTATTCATATTATGCATATTGAGGATGATACATCGGAATTTCCATCGACCAAGCAAATAGTGCATCTGGGGCGCAACGGAGATTGTTCACCATGCAAACCAACGCACTGATCCTCATCATCGCCGCCATCATCACCGGCGCGGTCGTTCCGTTCCAGGCAGGCGCCAATGCGGCGCTGGGACGCGCGCTCGGCCATCCGCTGTGGGGCACGCTCGTTTCCCTCGCTGTCAGTTTCGCCTGCATCGTGCCCGTGATGCTTCTGGCGAAGGTCCAGGCCCCGACGCTTGCGAACCTTGCCCAGGCGCCGCGCTGGATATGGATCGGCGGCATTGTCGGCGTCGTCTATATCACCGGCGCGCTCATGCTTGCGCCGAAGCTTGGCGCTGCCGGCTTCATCATGGCGGTGATCGCCGGGCAGATGCTGGCGTCGATCGTGATCGATCAGTGGGGCCTTGTCGGCCTGCCCCAGAAACCGGTCACCTGGTCGCGCCTTGCCGGTCTCGGCCTGATTGTCCTCGGGCTGATCGTGATGCAGTTGCAGGCGCTGGGATTGAAATCGCCCGGCAGTTCGTAAAAAAGGCTCGAAGCCTCCGCGGCAGCCAGTTCACATGCTTGCACCGGCGCGGATATCCGGCGCATAATGATCGTATGAAGTCTGCAGATTGTACCATCTGAATCCGCTTCCGCGCGTCGCCGCGAGAAGCCTCCGCGCCGGCCTTGCTCGTTGCGCTTGCCGGCGCTCGCTTGTTTGCGTCATCGCAAACGGGATATCGCCGCCACAGCGGCACAGATTCAATGGTAACGCTCATGAACAATTTCTTCGAAAGCCCCTTCAAGGGCATGACTCTCGACCGCCAGATCAACAACCCAAACATCATCGCCGGTCGATACAGCTATTACTCCGGCTATTATCACGGCCACAGCTTTGATGACTGCGCACGCTACCTGCTTCCCGAGCCCGGTGTGGACAGGCTCGTGATCGGCAGCTTCTGCTCCATCGGCACTGGCGCCGCCTTCATCATGGCCGGCAATCAGGGCCACCGCAGCGACTGGATCAGCACATTCCCGTTTTTCTGGATGAGCGAGGTGCCGGCATTCGCTGGAGCCGAAAACGGCTATCAGCCGGCCGGAGACACGCTCATCGGAAACGATGTGTGGATCGGCGCCGAGGCCATCATCATGCCGGGCGTGACCATCGGCGACGGCGCCGTGATCGGCACGCGCGCCCTTGTGACCCGCAATGTGGAGCCCTACGCCATCGTCGGCGGAAACCCGGCCAAGATGATCCGCAAACGCTTTGACGACGCAGACATTGCCCTGTTGCGGGAGATGGCATGGTGGGACTGGAGCGACGCGCAGCTCAGCCAGGCGATGCCGATCCTCACAAGCGGCGACATAGCCGCGCTTCACCATTACTGGCGGAAACACATCATGACAGACGATTGATATCTCCCCTGCCCGTCCACGATACGCCCCGGACGGGCAGCCCCAATCGAGAGGCAGCAAGCCAATTCCCGAACGCATCCAGACGGAAGAGGATTTTCGAACAGTTCTGGAGCCGCTGCCTGTTCCACGGGACTGAAACTTTGATCAAGCGGGTTGAGGTAGATAGCGGCAAGCGCGCAGGTTTGCCGAGTGAGGTCGCGGAGAAGATGAAGGCTCTGGAGCGCGAAAACAGGGAGCTTCGTCAAGCAAACGAGATATTGCGCAAGGCATCTGCGTATTTTGCTTGAGCGGGCAGTTCCGTAGCTCGCAAAAGATCGGCGAGGCCTGAAATGCGGATCCAGAAATGCAAAATAAAAACATTTTAGGCGAATAGTCGGAATAATATCTCAAAAAATACCTATTTTCGGATTTTGCAGTTGCATTTTGTATCCAAAAATGGATTATCTCGTCCCGAAGGGGAGATTCCATGACTGCAGTTGCCGCCACCAGCAAAATCATCATCGTCGGATATGGAGAGGTCGGCCGCGCCTTTGGCGATCAGTTGGAGAAAATGGGCGAGCGGCCTCTTTATGTCGATCCGGTCGCCGGCCCCAGAGATCCGAAGCATCAGGTCGTCCCCGCCTTGCCTGACCATATTGCGCCCGGGTCGCTGGTGCTCGGCGTATTTCCCTCGGCCGTCGCCGCCAGCGTGGCGCGCGATGTCGCGAAGCGGGCTGGCGCTTTCACCTATGTCGACCTGTCGTCTTCGCCGATGACGCTGATGCGCGACTGCGATGCTATTCTGGCGGGCACGGAGGTTGCTTTCGTCGATGGCGCCATCATGGGCTCGGTGGATCTGTCAGGGGCAGGTTCGCCGATCATTCTCTCGGGCGTTGAGGCCGAAAGCGTGTCCGCGGAACTCAATCGTCTTGGCTTCAATACCCGCGCAATGGCCAATTCTCTCCCGGGAGAAGCCGGCGGGCTGAAGCTCCTGCGCACGCTGATGTCCAAGGGCATCGAGGCGCTGGCTGTCGAGTGCTATTCGACCGCGCAGCGTATGGGGCTTGAGGCGGAGTTGCGCGAAAACCTCGCCGATATCAGCGCGCGGCCCTTTCCCGATCTGCTCGATGCGATGGTGCGCACACATGTCGTGCATGCCCCGCGACGAAAACACGAAGTCGAGGACGCCATCGCCCAGGCGCGCAGCTTCGGGCTGCAAACGCCCGTGTCCGATGCGGTTCTGGCCGCGTATGCGAGAACAGCGCAGCGGATTTCGGAGGAAAGGCCCGCCGCGCCGGCCAATGTGGCGGAGGCGGTGCGCTGGCTTTCCGCAGGTCTGTCGTGACCGGGCGCCGCTTACGCCGCCCCCTGAAAGCCCGGCGGCCGCTTCCTACACACCACAATCTGACTATCGGAGAAAAGAAATGACTGCCGGCTTCAGAATTCATGCCCGCAAATCCAGGGTGGAAAGCGCCCTTGTGGACGGGTTTGCAAGCCTTCCCGTCGCCAATGTCTCGGACGCGATGAACCGGATGACTGCCGCCGGATCGCGGCTGCGCCCGTACCATGCCGAAGGGCGGATCATGGCGGGCCCCGCGCTCACGGTGAGGACCCGTCCCGGCGATAATCTGATGGTGCACAAGGCGATCGACATGGCAGAAGAGGGCGATGTCATCGTCGTCGACGCGGGCGGAGACCTGACCAATTCGATCATGGGCGAGATCATGGTCTATCTCGCGCAGGAAAACCGCGTGGCCGGGTTTGTGGTCAACGGCGCGATCCGGGATGCCGAGGAAATCCGCGAAAGCGGCATGGCAATGTTTGCCGCCGGCGTTTCCCATCGCGGCCCCTACAAGGACGGCCCCGGCGAAATCAATGTTCCGGTTGCCATCGACGGGATGGTGATCCATCCCGGCGACCTGATCCTCGGCGATGGCGACGGTGTGCTCTGCGTGCCGGCAGCCGAGGCGGCGGAAATCCTTGAGGCGGCGCGCGCAAAACAGGCCGCAGAGCAAAAGGAGATCGCCGCGATCCGCAACGGCACGGTCGACCGCAACTGGGTGAATGAAATTCTGGCGAACCGCAACGTTGAATATATCGACTGACAGTCAACACTCTAGGAGGAGAAAACCATGGAAAAGAGAACACTGACCGCGCTTGCCGCGGCAATGACCCTGGCGCTTGCAGCGCACGAATCGGCGCAGGCCGAGGTGACCGAGGCGCAGTTGCAGGAACTGGCGAAGACCTTGCCGGAGAAGACCCAGGTCTCGGTGCTGGCCATCGACAGCAGCACGTCGGAATGGAGCATGCTTGAAAAACCCTTCTGGGAGGAGGTCGTGCCGCGGCTAAGCGACGGACGGATCGACGTCAAACTCAGCTCGATCACCGAACTGGGCGTGCCCGGCTCGCAGATGGTCACGCTGGTGCGCTCGGGGGTCTACGACATGGCCGATACCGTGGCGTCCTATGCTAGCGAGAACATGAAGATCCTGGATGGCATGGACATTTCCGGCGTCACGCCGACGATCGAGGGCGTGCGCGCCAGCAGCAACGCCTTCATGCCGGTCATCAACGAGACCCTGTCGAAAAAGGCGGGATCGGTTGCGCTTGCAAGCTGGCCGACCACCGGTCTCGTTCTGTGGTGCGGGGCAAAGGTTGAAAGCCTCGATGACCTGAAAGGCAAAACCGTTCGCGTTTTCAGCGGCACGCAGGCCGATCTGATCACCGCGCTCGGCGCGACGGCGGTTTCCATGCCGTTTGCCGAGATGGCGCCGGCCCTGCAGCGTGGCGTGATTGATTGCGGCATCACCGGTACCGCCAGCGGCAATATCGCCAAGCTGCCGGAGGTCACGAAATATGTGTATGCGCTGAACACCGGTTGGGCCCCGCAGATCAGGATCGTGAATGAATCCTGGTTCAACAAGCAGGCGCCCGAGGTGCAGGAATGGCTGCGCCTTGCCAGCGAATATTTCGAGCAGGAAATGGCCTGGCCGACGCAGATCCGCAACCACAATATGGGCCTGTGGTGCACGGCCGGCGACGCGCAGTGCGACGATAGCGGCGCGTTCCAGAAATATGATGCGACCGTCACGGTTCCGACCGAGGCCGAACTGGCCGAAGTCGCGCGGCTGACGCAGGAGAAGGTGCTGCCGAATTTCGCCGGCAATTGCGGTGAGGCCTGTGTATCGGAATGGAACGCAACGATCGGCGCGCTTGTCGGGATTGAGATGAAGCAGTAGAGCCGGTTTGCAACAGGGTCCGGTCGGGTCAAGAGACCTGATCGGGCCCTTTGCCTTTCGGCATCGCAGCCTCGATTTGTCTGAAACCGCTGACGTGGGAAATCCGCCTATGACATCCGCACCCGTCCCCAAAAAGCGCTCGCTGTTGCAACAGGTTACCATCCTGGCCTCCCGCGCCGGCGGTTATGGCCTGCTCGGCATCGCTGCGATGATTTGCGTGGATACGATCTCGCGCAAGCTGTTCAAGGTCTCGATTACCGGGTCGACCGAGATCACCGGTTTCGTGTTCGCATTCGCCACCGGCGTTGCGATTGCCTATGCGGCGCTGTTCACCGCGCATATCCGGCTCGATGTCGTGCAACGTCTGTTGCCCACCCGCATTCGGGGGTCGCTCGATGTGCTGGCGGCGCTGACCATGCTGATCGGCGCGGCCATCCTGAGCTGGAACGAGTGGCTTCAGCTGAAGGAGGCCATCGAATTCGAAGCCACCTCGACCTTGCTCAATATTCCGCTGGTCTATCCGCATGCGCTCTTCCTGCTCGGGCTGTTGCTTTTCACGCTGGTCTCGGCGCTCGTCCTCATCGGGCTGTTGCGTAGGTTTCCCAGGACGGTTGAGCACCCGGGCTCTGAGGGACATCAAAGCCTCGAAGACCTCGGCGACCTCTAAAGCAATTCCAGGTGAAGTGGATACCGGTTCACCGTCCGGAATTGCGTAAAACAAAGAGATAGAGCCTTTCCGCGTTTCCGTGAAATGCGGAAAGGCTCTGGAAAGCCCCCGGAACAAAAGCCATGTCTATTCTCGGATTTATCGGCAGTCTCTTCGGCCTGATCGCGACAAGCATTCCCGTCGGGATTGTTCTTCTGTTCGCGGGTATCCTTCTCAGCCTGTTCTGGCTGCCCGTCAACATCATCTCGGTGATCGGGATCACCACCTGGGAAACGGCCACCAACGACTTGCTGGTCGCCATTCCGCTGTTCATCCTGATGGGCGAAATCATGCTGCATAGCGGCAGCGCCTCTTCCATGTATCGCGCCTTGCTGCCATGGCTGAACCGCCTTCCGGGCGGCCTGATGCATACGAATATCGCGGCCTGCACCATGTTCGCCGCGACGTCCGGTTCAAGCGTGGCCACAGCTGCCACCGTGGGCACCCTCGCCTTTCCCGAGATCGAGAAGAACGGCTACAATGAGCGGCTGTTCCTGGGCACCGTCGCTGCCGGTGGAACGCTGGGCACGCTGATACCGCCGTCCATCAACATGATCATTTATGGCGCGATCACCCAGACCTCGATCCCGCAGCTTTATCTGGCGGGCTTCATCCCCGGCATATTGCTGGCGCTGATCTTCATGCTGGCGGTGATTCTCTGTTGCGTGTTCTTTCCATCCTGGGGCGGGCGGAAAGAGACCTATGGCTGGGCCGAACGGCTGGGCAGCCTGCCGCAATTGCTGCCGATCTTCTTTATTTTCATCGTCGTTGTCGGTTCGATCTATGCCGGCGTCGCCACCCCGACGGAGGCCTCCGCGCTAGGCATCGCCGCTTCCCTGATCCTGAGCGCCTTCAACGGCACGCTCTCGATCGCCATGCTCAACAAGGCGATCGAGGGCACGATGCGTTCGACGGGCATGATCATGCTGCTCCTGATCGGCGCCTATTTCCTGAACTTCGCGCTCGGCATGTCGGGCTTCATCGAGCAGATCACCGATTATATTTCCAGTCTGGCGATGCCGCCCCTGGCCGTTCTGTGCATTATCATCCTTTTCTACATGGCGCTCGGTTGCGTGCTGGACGGGATCTCGATGATCGTGCTGACGGTCCCGGTGACCGCGCCGCTCATTATCGGCCTTGGCTATGATCCGGTCTGGTTCGGCATCATCCTGATGATGGTGATCGAGGCCGGGATGATCACGCCGCCGATCGGGATCAATTGCTACGTGGTTCAGGGCCTGCGGAAATCGGGGTCCCCGAACGATGTTTTCATAGGGATCCTGCCCTTCCTTGGCGCGATCATTGCGATGATCGGTCTCATGATCGCGTTCCCGCAGATAGCGCTCTGGCTGCCGGAAAGCCTGCAATGACCACGAACATCGCTTCCTCAGGCGCCTGGGACTGCCATTTTCATATCCTTGATGCCGCAGCGCCGGTCGTCGCCAATGCCGTCATCGCAAACCGGTCCGCCAGTTGCAACGACTACCGCGCGGCGACCGCCGGCCTGGGCCTGACCGGTGGGGTGCTGGTGCAGCCTTCCCTTTATGGCTGCGATCACACCGTCCTGCTGCGCGCGCTCGCTGAGCTTGGCGCGGGCTACCGCGCGACCGGCGTGATCACGCCGGATGCCGACCCGGCTACGCTTTTGCAGTGGCACGCGGCCGGGATGAGGGGGATGCGCTTCAATCAAGTTCAATCCGGCGCAACGCTGATCGAGGACATGCCGAAAACCGCGGAGCTCGTTCGGGATATGGGCTGGAGCCTCGAACTGCATCTGCCCGCCAGTGAATTGTCCTGTCATCATGAGATGCTCGCCGATCTCGGCGTGCCGCTCGTGCTCAACCATCTTGGCCGCTGCCGTCCCGATCATGACGAAGATCTGGAGGCGCTCCTGCGGCTCTATGAGCTGCCGCATGTCTGGGTCAAGCTTTCGGGCCCGTATCACGAGGACGTGCGAGACCTCTCCTGGGCGCATAGCCTCGATGTCGCGAAGCGTCTGATCACTGCCGATTCCTCCCGGCTCGTGTGGGGAAGCGACTGGCCGCATGTGACCGAGAGCAATCCTCCGGCACTCAGCAAGCTCCTTGCTTTCATCCAGACGGCAGCCGGCGATGAAACCATCCTGCGCCGGATCATGTCGGAGAACCCGCAGAGGCTTTATCGATAGGGCGACGGTTCCGGCAACTTTCCACCTTGTATGCGACGACTTGTATACAATCGGCTGGCATTCTAACCTGTCCGGGATCAGATCGGGACGTATTGGTTCTGTTGAAAGACTTCGGCAACGAGCAGTGAGGGTTGAGGGTGGCATGAGCGTCAGCGACGATGTGCATACAGAATTGAGGCGCCGGTTGATCGCAGGCCACTTCACGCCCGGCGAAAAACTGCGGGAAGAACATATCGCGGCCGAGCTCGACGTCAGCCGCACCCCGGTCCGCGCCGCGCTTCAGCGCCTGATCACGGAAGGCCTGCTCGAGGCGGCGCCAAAGCGCGGCGCCGTCGTCAGCCAGTGGACCGACAACGATATCGAGGAAATCTTCGAGCTGCGCATCCTCGCCGAGGGACTGGCCGCCGCCTGGGCCACGCGCAACATGTCGGATGCCGATATCACCAGAATGGAAGAGATGAACCGCGACATCGCCCGCGCGGTCGCGAGCGGCGCACGCAACTTCCGCGACATCGTCCAGTCGGTGAACCATGAATTCCACATGCAGATCTACCAGGCCTGTGGCAGCGCAAGATTGCGCAATTTCGGCACCTCGCTTCTGGAATATCCCAAATTGTTGGGCGGGTTTTACATCTACTCGGATAACGAGATCCAGGAGAGCATTCAGCAGCACGAGGATATTCTGCACGCGCTCAGGGCCCGCAACGAGCGATGGGCGCGGTCCTCGGTCACTTCCCACCTCAGCGCCGCTTTCGAACGGCTAAAACGCTCCCGCCGCAAACCCCAGGTATCGCCAACTCCAAAGGGCTAGCGAAGCCCGTCATTCGCACATCAAGTGCGGGCGCTGGCGACAAATCCTTCGATCACGGCGCGAATGTCGTCGTCATCCATGGCCTTGGTCGCGTGATGGCTCGACGGCTCCGGCATTTGCGGCAGCGCCCACATGATGTGTGGCGGCTTCTCCAGCGAGGTATGGCCGCCACGGGTAAGCTGGCCGAAGAGTTTGGCGCCGTGGCGATGGACGGCATCCGCGATCCTGCCAAGGCCCGGAACGATAGCGGGGTCCAGGCATTGATGAAGCGGCGCGACATCTTGCCGGTGGGATGGATGGCCATGCTTTCCAGTATGATCAACCCGACGTCGCCGCGCGCCCGCTCTTCGTGATAGGCGACATGATCGTCCGAGGGCATGCCGTCGGGCCCGCCGAGGGCGGTGAAATGAGGCTGGAACACGACCCTGTTGCGCAGGGCGACATCGCCGATCGCAAAGGGGCTTATAGCAATTCCAGGTGAAGTGGA
>NZ_DEPM01000158.1:0-4177 GCF_002358775.1 Martelella sp. UBA3392 | reverse complement strand
CGTGAAATGCGGAAAGGCTCTAGGAGGCGCGGATAGCCCGTCGCCCTCTGCCCGGTCGCAAGCGGCGCGCCCTTGGCCACAGCCTCATCCAGCCTGCCGCAGGACTTCGGGCACCGGCTCTTCCGGCGTGCCCAGCCAGACCCCGAGTTCGCGCAGACGCGCCTGCACCTCGGCGACGGGTATTTGCGAGGTCGGCACGCGCCGGCCGGCCGCCATAGCCGCCGCGATCGCCGCCGCCTCGCCCGTCATGGTGCAGGCCGGTACGTTCCGCGTCGAGCCGAAGGCGTTTTCGTCGACAGAGATGCAGCGACCTGCGAGCAACAGATTGTCGATCTTGAGCGGCACGAGGCAACGGAAGGAGATGCCGTAACCGATGCCCACATGATCCATGATCGCCCGGCTGCCGCCCGGCTCGTGCACATCGACGGGCGAATTGCAAAGGCCGATCGCATCCTCGAAGCGGCGATTGCCGCGGACCTCCGCCTCGGTGAGAACATACTCGCCCCTGACGCGCCGGGTCTCCCTGATGCCGAGCTTCGGCGCGACCTCCAGAAAGATCGCGTTTTCGAAACCCCTGACATAGCGCTGCAGGAAATCGAATGCGCAATAGGCCTGTTTACGGATCTCGATCTCGGCGCGGCTCAAATCCCGGTCATCGAGGCCGTTTCCCTGGAACCGGGTGACGTTCACGCTGATCTCACCCGGGATCAGCCCGGTTTTCATGGTGATGTGGTCCTTGGGGATGATCCAGTCGAAGCCTTCCGCGACCTTGTCCTTGATGCGCTGCTGGAAGCCCGTCAGCAGCACAGCCATGGCATAATCCTCGTTGCGGTCGCCGGCCTCCTTCGGGTAGACCACCTCCCACATATCGCCGCGATTTTCCTCGCAATCGGCGATCAGCGCCGGCACATTGACGTTCAGCACGCGGAAATAGGACGTGATCGGCTGGGTCAGGCCGTCGCTTTCCCGGCCGAGCATGAAATCTGCGCCGGCGAGGGCCGCGACATCCCCGTCGCCGGATGCATCGATGAAGGCCTGGGCGAGGACGAGGCTTTCGCCGGACTTCGTGCGGATCAGGAGGCCGTGCATCGCGCCGTCCTTCATCACCGTCTGGACGACATTGGCGCGCAGCAGCACCTCAATGCCCGCCTCCTCGACCATCTCGATGATGACGCGCTGCATCACCTCGGCATCGAACGTGCCGGTATACTTGCCCCAGTAGGATTCCCGAATCCGGCCATCCGCGCCGCGATAGCCGACGCAACGGTCCAGCATTTCCTCGAATATCTTCGAGTTGATGAGCCCGGTGGGCTTGGTCAGCCGGCCGCCCGTGATCAGGCCGCCGAGAAATCCGGTGCCTTCGAGCAGGAGCACCTTCGCGCCTTCCCTGGCCGCGCGGATTGCCGCGACGATGCCGGAAGAGCCGGCGCCGGTCACCACCACGTCATAAGAGCCAAACAGGTTCATCGTCATTCCTTTCAAGCAAGCGGCGCGGGATCAGCCGGTATATTCCATGATGTAGAGACCGGCATTGTAATCGGTCACATAGGCGAGCCCCGTCTTGTCAACGAAGATGTCGCAGGACTGGATGATCGGCTTCTTGCCGGGTCTTCTGTCCATGAGGCCTTCGGGCGCGGGCGGCACCAGCGCGCCGACCTCCTTCGGCTGATAGGCGTTCGAGATGTCGTAGACGCGCACCCCGGCATTCTGCCAGGTCGAGAAGATCAACGACGAGCTCTGGAAGCTGCCCGGCCGGTTTTCGTGAATGTTGTGCGGCCCGTAATGGGCGCCCTTGTGGGTATAATCCTGGTCAGACGGCGGCGGCATGGTCGCGATCGGAACCGGGTTTTCCGGGTTGGCGACATTGAAGATCCAGATATTCTTCAACCCGTCTTCGAAATCATCGAGCACCGCCTCGTCGACGACAACCAGCAGATCCCGACCGCTGATCGGCAGGCAGTTATGGGTTCCGCCCTGGAAAGGCGGCGACCAGTTGGTGTGGCGGATGAGTTTGGGCTGCGTGCGGTCGGCGATATCCATCACCACGAGGCCGGCATCGCGCCACGCGCCCCAGGCGATATCGCCGTCGACGATCGCATGGTGAAGCCCGAACTTGGCGTTCGGGGACCAGGACGGCGTCTCCCCCGCCGCCTGATGCATGCCCGGCAGGGCGTAGCGGCCCGCCTCCCTCGGATTGGCGGGGTCCGACATGTCGACGGTCATGAAGATGAAATCGGTATAGCCATCCAGCAGCGCGGAGACATAGGCCCATCTGCCGCCGACCCACCATATGCGGTGGATACCGCCGGATACGGGCATGAAGCCGATGCGCCGGGGACGGCCGGGCTCGGTGGCGATATCGTAAACCGCAAGCCCCGCGTCCCAGTCCCGCCCCTTCTTCGGCTCTGCCGTTCCGAGCGCGGTCCCCGCCGCGGCCTTGTAGTAGGACGCTTCGTCGGCGAAAGCGGCGTCGGCGAAAACGTCCTTGCCGTGAATGACGAGCAACAGGCCATCGGCTGCCTGGAGGTGCACGTTCCAGGTATTATCCGGCGCCTGAACATAGCCCGCCGGCTTCGGATTGGCGGGATCGCGCACGTCAATCACCGAAAATCCCCGGCTGAACAGATGCCCGATATAGGCGAACCCGTCCTCCACCATCACCTGGATGCCGTCCCTGCGGCCGCCCTGGTCCGAATGGCCCACCAGGCGCATGTTGCGGGCGTGGTCGGGTTTCATGAGGTCTCTCGTCATGCGTCATTCCGTCGGTTGGCGTGTGAAATTGTGCGAGGCGCGCACGAAGAACGGCGCGCCCCGCTTCGGCATCGAAAGGTCAGCTCTTGACCATGTTGCCCCAGTTCTCCGGGCTGTCGACATTGTCCTTCCAGATCATCACCGGCTGGATCAACGTGGTTTTCTGCACCGGCTTGCCGCTGAAATAATTCTCCATCTGCTCGACGATGGATGAGCCCATGGAGAACGGGTTCTGCCCGACATCGGCGGTCTGCGTTCCCTCGCGGATGCGCTCGAGGCCAAGCGGGGTGCCGTCGAAACCGATCACCGGAATGTAGCCTTCCTCGCCTTCCGGCTTCAGCCGGTCGATCTGGCGCAGAGCCGAAACCACGCCGCGGATCATCTCGTCATTATGCGCCCAGATGGCATCGACGTTCGGATCGCGGGTGAAGGCGTCAACCGTCAGCGTATGCGCATTATCGGCCGTCCATTCCGCCTTCAACGTCTCGATCTTGATGTCCGGATATTTTGCCGCCATCTGCTCGTGAAAGCCCTGATAGCGCTTCTCGGACTGGCCGGAGCCGATCGCGCCGCGCACTTCGAGGACGCGCCCCTTGCCGCCGGTCAGTTCGGCGACTGCATCGGCCGCAGCCCTGCCGCCGGCCACATCGTCGAAGGTATTGTAGGCAACCCACTCGCCTTCGGGCGGCAGGTTTTCGAGCATGAACAGCGGAATGTCCGACTGGTTGGCCTTGCGAACCCCGCCCTGAAGCAGTTTCGCGTCGACCGGATTGAGCAGGATGATGTCCGGCTGCTTGGAGAGCACGTCCAGCATCTGCGTCGTCTGGGTCGACGGATCGCCCTTGCCGTCATAGACGGAAATATCCATCCCCTTTTCGGCGGCGAGCTTCTTGATGTGATCGACAAGCGTCACCTGGTACTCGTATTGCAGGCCGAACGCGATATAGGCGAGGTTCTTGCCCTTGAGCGCGCTATCCTCGGCCTGAGCATGCTGCGGAAGGGCAATGGCGCCCGTCACGAGCAGGGCCGCGCCTGCAAAAAACTGTAAAAGCGTGCGACGTTTCGTTGGCATTCCGGTCTTCATGTCCATCATGTTTCCTCCCAGTTGGACCTTCGAGACACCCTTTTCGGGGTGGTATTGCCATTCCCGTTTGCCGACCTTTCAGGCAAGCGGATCCCGTTCGCCCCGAGGGGCGTTAAATTTTCGACCGACAGGTTTGCATTTCCCCTCGCCGCGGATCGCTTCGCGGCGGCGCTACGTCCACGCCCTTTAGGACGACTTGCTTGCGATGACTTTCCTGCGCATGCCCGCCTCCAGGTAATTGCGGCGATAGACATCGAGCGCGGCGGCGGCGGCAATCACCAATCCCGAGACGACCGAGTCCCAGTTCGGCGGAACGTTGAGCAGGTTGACCGCGTTCTGGAC
>NZ_DEPM01000248.1:0-18606 GCF_002358775.1 Martelella sp. UBA3392 | reverse complement strand
TCTCCCCTCCGGGGCGAGAAGATTTGGGGGCTGTGCGGTAAAGTCCCGCATGAGAGCCGGGCGTCAAATAAAGGGTCGGAGGGTGGTTCCCCAGCTCCCGCTCAAAGTTCCCGCTTAGGAATTCTTTCCTCTGATCATATCCCGCGCTGCAATCACCGCGCCGCCGGTAATCAGCAGGCATGCCACGATCACCCGCCAGCCGGGTTCGCCGAATCGGGCGATGATCAGGATGATGGTCGATAACAGCGGCGCGGCATAGCTTGCCGCCCCCAGCACCTGGATATTGCCGTGCTTGACGCCATAGTCCCAGGCGTAGAAGGCGAGGCCCACTGGCAACAGGCCGAGCCCCGCCACCGCCAGCCACTGGCCGAAATTTTCGGGCCAGACCGTGGTTTCAAGCCCGATATGGCAGAATAGCGAGAGCAGGGCGGTCGCAAGGCAGAAACCGGTGACGACATCGGTCGAGACCTTGGAGAAGGAGCGCGAGGCCAACGAATAGCCCGACCAGGTGAAGGCGCAGAGGAAGGCGGCGAAATAACCGAGCGCGTATTCCCCGCTGAAGGCCAGCCCGCCGCCGCGGGTGACCAGGATCGCCGTGCCGGCGAATCCCGCAAGCGCGCCGATGATGTGATGGGCCCTGAGGCGCTCGCCCGGCAGCAGCGCCGAACCGACCACGATCAAAAGCGGCCACAGATAGGCGATCAGCCCGGCATCGACCGCCGGCGCGTTTCTGAGCGCGGTGAAATACAGGAAATGATAGCCGAACAGGCCGGCAATGCCGACGATCCAGACCTTTGGCGGCTGCCGCAGCCGCTGCAGGCGCTCTGGCCGCGCGATCAGCACCGCGATCCCCGGCAGGCTGGCGATGGCAAAGGCGATCGCCGAAAGCTGGAACGGCGGCACATTGCCGGAGGCAGCGGTAAACAGCGCCAGGAACGACCACATCAGCACGGCTGAAAAGCCGATCAGAGTTGCACGCATGCTCATGATGTTAGCGGGGCAGGCCGAATTTTGAGGCGTAGATCGTCAGCCGGCCGATCTTGAGCGGGATATGCGCCATAACCGGTGCGAACACATTCAGTTCCTCATTATAGGCGAACCAGACGACGAGTTCGCGGGAATTGGCGAGATATTCGATATCCTCATCCTTGCGCTCATAGCCGGCTACCGGCTTGAACCGGACGGCACAGCCGATCGCGCGGCCGGAGAAACCTTTTGTGGAAAACGGCCGGCTTCCCGCCGACGCCATCTCAAGCTCAAGCCGTGTTTCGCCGTCGAAGATCGAGACCGTGGTGGCGCAGGGGTTGTTGGAGGGCGGCAGCAGCAGCGCGGTAACCGGGTCGATCACATTGCGCAGATGTTTCGGCTTCACCTCGACCCAGTTGTCTGCGCGCGGGCCGGGATCGGGCTCGATGGTGGATTTCGTCACCCGCTTGTTGGAAAAGGTGGCGGCATAATCGCGGGCGTAGTCGCCATCGCGGTAGATGAGCTGGAATTCCCGCGTTTCCGGCTTGCCGTTCTTCCACAACCCGTCGGCATCGACCTTGACGGCGATCGAGGTGAACAGATTGCCTATCCCCGCCGCCTCGATATCGGCATTGATATTGTATTTGCCGTCGGCGACCGTGGTGTTGAACACGGCGTCGGCGATCTTGATGCCGGAAAACGACAGCGTATAGACGGTCTGCTGCTTGATATCCTCGGCGTGCGCGGCGGGCGCGGCAAGAAGCGCCGCAGCGAGTCCGAGCGATTGAAGAAGTTTAGCTGCCATATCCCGCACCCGTCCATTGAAGTTCGATCACCCCCCGTTTATGTCGTAGCTGGCGTCAAAAAAACAGTCGTTAATTTTTTGTCCGCCGCGAAAAACCTCCAAATCGCCTTGACCTTTGGCGAAGGCAAGATTATAGAACCGCAACTTTCCAATGAGCCGCCAATTGGATCGCGGGGTATGTTCGTCCCGTTGAAAGCCTTGGCCAAAGAAGAACAAGTAGGTGTTACCATGTCCCGCATGTGTGAATTGACTGGCAAGGGCGTGATGTCCGGCAACAATGTAAGCCATGCCAACAACAAGACCCGTCGCAAGTTTCTTCCCAATCTTTGCCGGGTAACCCTGATGTCGGAAGCAACCGGCATGAGCTATCGCCTGCGCGTTTCGGCGGCAGCCCTTCGCTCCGTTGAGCATCGCGGCGGTCTCGACGCATTCCTGCTGAAGTCCGGCGAGCGCGATCTTTCGCCGCGCGCCCGCCTTCTGCGCAAGGAAATCATCAAGAAGACGGCCGAACAGGCCGCCGCCTGATTTTAGGCATTCTGACTAAACTGGAGAGCCTTGCCGCCAGCCGGTAAGGCTCTCTTTATTCGTTCTCCAGCTGGTGGCATCACCCAGGGTAAAAAAATGCGACAGACGCAATCCGTGCTTATCTACAGCCTGCTGATGGCAGGCGTCGTGCTTCTTTCCAACATTCTCGTCCAGTATCCGGTTTCCGGAACGCTGTATGGCATCTCGCTCGCCGATCTTCTGACCTGGGGCGCGTTCACCTATCCGCTCGCCTTCCTGGTCAACGACCTCACCAACCGACAGTTCGGGCCGTCGGCCGCCCGCAAGGTGGTGATCGCCGGTTTCGTGGTCGGCGTCGCGTTTTCGTTCTATGCCTCGGTGCCGCGAATCGCGATCGCCTCGGGCACGGCGTTTCTGGTCGGCCAGCTTCTCGATATCTCGGTTTTCAACCGCCTGCGCCGTCAGACATGGTGGAAGGCACCGCTGGCCGGCTCGCTGTTCGGCTCCGTGCTCGACACGGTTCTGTTCTTCTCGATCAGCTTCGCCGCCATCTTCGCCTTCATCGGTCCGAATGATGATTTCGCGCTCGGCACGGCGCCGCTTCTCGGCGTGTTCGCGCTGGAAGCGCCGCGCTGGATCTCCTGGGCGCTTGGCGATCTCTCGGTCAAGCTCGCCTTCAGCCTGATCATGCTCCTGCCCTATGCGGCGCTGATTTCCTGGCTGCGCCCGATGCGCACCGTCAACGGATAGTTATGGCTACCGCCTCGCGCGGGCCGTTTTCGACAATGCTGTCATAGGCTTTGAGGATCGCGGAGCGGAAGGCGGGTTGTGCAGAGAGCCCCGCGTCGAAGATCGTATCGATGGCGATGAGGCCGTCGACCAGCGCCTCGCCGTCGCGTTCGCGCGCCATAGCCAGCAATTGTTCGGCAAGCGGGTCGGTCAGCGTGCCGCCATTATCCGCCGCAAGCTTCACGAATCGTATCCAGCCGGCCACGGCGAGCGCCAGCAGCGGAAAGGGTCTGCCGGCTGCGATATTCTCCTCGACCGAATGCAGCAGGCGCTGCGGCAGTTTCTGGCTGGTATCCCAGGCGATCTGGCCGGTGCGGTGTTTCAGCTTCGGGTTGGCGAATCGGGCGATCAGGTCGTCGGCATAGGCCTCGATATCGACGCCCTCGATTGCGGGCAGTATCGGGCGCTGTTCGTCGAGCATCAGGCTGCGGGCGGCCTTGCGGAACACCGGATCGGCCATGCAGGCGTCGACCGTCTCCAGCCCAGCCAGGCTTCCGAGCATCGCCAGAAACGTATGCGCGCCGTTCAGCATTCTGAGCTTCATCATCTCGAACGGGCGCACGTCGTCGGTCAGCATCGCGCCGCCTTCGGCATAGGGCGGGCGGCCGGCGGCGAAATCGTCCTCGATCACCCATTGGCGGAACGGCTCGCAGACGATGCCGTTGTCATCCGCCCTGCCGCCATTGATATTCTTCAGCAACGCGCGTCCTTCGTCGTCGAGTGCCGGCACCACCCGGTCGACCATGGTGCCGGGGAAGGTGACATGGGCGTCGATCCAGTCGGCAAGCCGCCCGTCGTGCTGATGGGCGAAGGCGAGCACCGCGGCACGCACCAGCCTGCCATTGTCGGGCTGGTTGTCGCAGGACAGCACTGTGAGACCGGAAAGCCCGGCCGCACGGCGGCGCGCGAGGCCAGCGACAATCACGCCGATCGCGGTTTTGGGATTTTCCGGGTTTTCCAGATCGGCGCGGATGCCCTTATGGTCGAGATCGAGTTGACCGTTGCGGCAGCAATAGCCCTTTTCCGTGATCGTCAGGCTGATGACGGAGAGCGGCTCGGAGGCGATCAGGTCGAGCAGCGAATCGATGCCGTCGCGGCCCGGATGGCAGGTGCCGACGACCACGGCAATCTCGCGCGCGGTCGCGCCATTGCCGTCGACCTCGGCCACGAGGTAGCGCCGTCCCGCATCATCGAGCGCGGAAAACTCTTCCGCGCCGGAGTTCAGCCGGCAGGCCACCACGCCCCAGTCGCCGCCGGCGGCGTTCAGGCCCTCCTGCAGATAGACCATCAGATGGGCGCGGGCGAAGGCGCCGAAGCCGATATGGAGTATGCGCGGGCTGAGCGAGGCCGGATCGAAATTGGCGCGGATGACGGTTTCTGGCATCGGAACTCCTCGTGCATGCCTGACATATTGCAGTCAGCTTATCGGGGTCGGCGGCGGCTGCGGTCAAGCAAAGTTTGCATGTCATCGGCCGGAGCGCCAGAATGCAGCCTCGCTCAAAGGGCGCGGAACTTTACCCGGCGCGAACCGTTTCTAAGCGCTATCCATCCAATCCAGCGAGGGCAATGTGGCCGGACGCGTTCTTCTTCAGTTTTTCCATTGGTATTATCCCGACGGCGGCAGGCTCTGGGGCGAGGTCGCCGAAAAGGCCGGAAGCCTTGCCGATATGGGCATCACCGATGTCTGGCTGCCGCCTGCCTACAAGGGCGCCGCCGGCGGCTATTCGGTGGGCTACGACACCTATGACCTGTTCGATCTCGGCGAGTTCGACCAGAAGGGCACCGTCCCCACAAAATACGGCGACCGCGATGCGCTGGAGGCCGCCTGCAAGGCGCTGGCGGAACACGGGATCGGGGCTATCCACGATGTCGTGTTCAACCACAAGATGGGCGGCGACGAGCGCGAGGCGGTCAAGGTGCGCCGCGCGAACCCCGATGATCGCAACGAGATCGAGGATGAGGCCTTCGAGACCCATGCCTATACCCGCTTCACCTTTCCGGGCCGGCAGGGCAAATATTCCGAGTTCGTCTGGAGCCAGAAGTGCTTCACCGGCGTCGACTATATCGAGGACCCGACCGACACCGGCGTCTTCCGTCTCGTCAACGAATATGGCGAGGGCGAATGGCATAGCGAGGTCGACGAGGAGCTTGGCAATTACGACTACCTGATCGGCTCCGATGTCGAGTTCCGCAACCGTGCGGTTTATGAAGAGCTGAAATACTGGGGCAGATGGTTTGCCGAACAGGTGCCGGTCGCCGGCTTCCGGCTCGACGCCGCCAAGCATATCCCCGCATGGTTCTTCCGCGACTGGATCGGCCATATGCGCGAGAGCGTGAAGGAAGACCTGTTCGTGGTCGCCGAATACTGGCATCCGGATATCGGCGCGCTGGAGAACTATCTGGAGCTTGTCGACCGTCAGCTCCTGCTGTTCGACGTCGGTCTCCACCACCGCTTCCATGATGCCGCGAAGGGCGGCGGCGATTTCGACATGCGTACCATTTTCGATGGGTCGCTGCTTTCGGCGCAGCCCGCGCATGCCGTCACGCTGGTGGAAAACCACGACACCCAGCCGCTACAATCGCTGGAGGCCGCCGTTGAACCGTGGTTCAAGCCGCTTGCCTATGCGCTGATCCTGATGCGCGAGCAGGGCGTGCCGAGCGTCTTTTACGCCGATCTCTACGGCGCGGACTATCGCGACAAGGGCAGCGATGGCGAAGAGTATGATATCGTGATGCCGAAGGTCGAATGCCTGCCGGCGCTGATCTCCGCCCGCAAACGCTTCGCCAATGGCGGCCAGACCGACATGTTCGACGACCCGAACTGCCTCGCGATCGTGCGCCATGGAACCGATGAGGCGCCGGGCTCGGCGACGGTGCTCACCAATGGCGAGGAAGCCAGCAAGCATGTCGAACTCGGCGAAGGCCATGCCGGGGCGAGCTTCCGCGATTTTCTCGGTCACCGTGAGGATACGGTGACGGCCGATGAGAACGGCAATGCCGATTTCCCGGTCAATGGCGGCAGCGTCAGCGTCTGGGTGCGCGAGGATGCGCTCTGAATGCCTATCCGCGCGGCAGCGTGCGAAAGGCCTTCTTCGCGGGCGAGCCCTGCCATTCGGGATGCTCGGCTTCCGCCTGTTTCCACGCCTCAGCCGAGCGTCGGTAGGCCATGGGCGAGGCGATTTTCGGGATATGCGCCAGCTCCCAGTGGATGCCGTTGATGGGATCGTCGAAAAACACGCCGTAATAGCCAGGCGCATAGACCGGATATTCCGCCGGCGTCTCCGTTACAGGAACGCTGTTTGGAACGAGGAACTCCCGATGGAAGCGGTCGACCTCCTTCCGGTTCTTCGCCCACAGCGCAATGTGATGAATCCCGGTGGCGCGCGCCTCGTGGTCGAGCTTGCCGCCGGTTTTCGCAGGCTGGATGCCGATATAGCTGTGGGGGAACGGGAACCGCGCCATGTAATAGGTCGAGTGGTAGCCGATATCCATGGTCCAGAAGCTCTTGTAGCCCAGCCAGCCGAACATCCGGTCGTAGAACGCCACCGAGTTCTCGTAGTCGAGAACCGAGAATTCAACATGATTGACACCGCGCCAGCGCATTGTGCATCTCCTGTTTTGCGGCGGACGGGACATCCGTCGCGATCTGGTGTATGTGTTTTTAGACCACTGGTCTAAAATGTCAATGAAGGCGGATTGATGGCTGCGGAAGACAAGAGGAAGCCGATGGCGGAGGGCGACACGGCGCTCGCAAGGCTCGAAGCGCTGGCGCCGGATCGCCGCGCGCGCCTGCTGGACGCGGCCGAGGCGGCTTTCGCAGCGGCCGGCTTTGCCGGTGCTTCGATGAATGCCATCCTGACCGCGGCCGCCATGAGCAAGGGGCAGGCCTATTACTATGTTCACGATAAGGGCGATCTCTATTCCGCCGTGATCGAACGCGCGCTCGGAAAACTGGTCGATCGGATGGATTTTTCCGCGCCCTTCCAGGCCGCCACGATCGATGCTTTCTGGGATGGCATTTACGCGGCGTTCGAGCGCCTCAGCGGGGCTCTTGTCGCCGATCCTGTCATGGCGGCACTCGGCCGGACGATGTATGAGGGCCCACAGACGGAAAAAGCGCTCGAAGCGCCGCTCGCGCGGATCAGGCGTGCTCTGGAACTGCTCGTGGAGAAGGGGCAGGGGCTGGACGCTGTCCGCGCCGACATGCCGCGCGCGCTGATCGTCGACATGGTGCTTTCCGCCGCCCGTGCGCTTGACCGATGGTTTGCGGAACACTGGGACGATCTCTCGCCGGAGGAAGCGGCGCGCCTCAATCTTGAGGGGCTGAAGATGATCCGGGCGATGGTCGCGTCCGCCGGTTGATCCAGCCTCAGCCGGCCAGCCTGAACTCCAGCATCAACGTCTGCTGCAGCACCGAATCATTGTCGTCCGAGATGATGATCAGATGCAGGCTGCCGTCGGGCATCGCAATAACGTCGAGGCCTTCCATATTATCGATCCGGTTCAAACCGCTTGCCTGCATGATCACCGGACCATCCACCACCGCGCCGGCGCGGATCGTATCGGCGGGAATACGGCGAATGCGCATGCCGATACCGCCCAGAAGCGAAAACCGCCGCTCCAGCAGCAACAGGTCGCCATCCGGCAGGAAGGCGGCGTCAGTGACGTCGAATTCCTGATTCTTGACGACCTTGAAGATGCCCTTGCCGGGACCGGAAATGATCGCGGCGAACAGGTTTCCGTCGCTGTCGATGCTCTTTTCCGCCACCACCACGGTGCGGCCATCGGCATTGGTCGCCATCGCCTCGAGGCCGCCATTGGCGCGCAATTCGTTGCGGGGAATCAGGAAATCGGGGCCGGGCTTCGCCGTCGCGTTGTCATGTCCCTCAAGCGGATATTGATCGATCCGGTGCATGTTCTCGAAACCGACGAGGATCCGTCCGTCCTTGATCGTCATGCTCTCGGCATCCATGGCGACCTTTTTGGCATGCACGCCATTGGCGTTCTTCATCGGCGTGACCGTCACGTCGGCGACGCCTGAAAGTCGCCCCCTGCCATCGCGGGTAATCTCGCCGTCGACCCAGTGGCCGTCATCGGCAACCGCAATGAAGCGTTCGCCGCCGGGCAGGAAGCGGATCGCGGAAAGCGAATGCAGGCCGGAGAGCTTGAGCCCGCCGACGAATTGCAGCTCGCCGAAACGGGTCACCGCCGGATCGTCGTCGAAACTTTCGATCCGCGTGGAAGAGATATCCGCAGCCGAAGCCTGCGCGCTGACAAGCGCCAGCGCAAGAAGAAGGGCACGTATCATCTGGCGCGTCGGCGCGTCGGCGCCTCGGCGCCCTTTTCCTCGAACAGCGCGGCTAGCTGGTCGGTCATCGCGCCGGCCAGTTCGTCGGCATCGACGATCGTGACCGCGCGGCGATAGTAGCGTGTGACGTCATGGCCGATGCCGATCGCGAGCAATTCCACCGGCGAGCGGGTTTCGATATGTTCGATCACCGCCCGCAGATGTTTTTCGAGAAAGTTGCCGGGATTGACCGACAGCGTCGAATCGTCGACCGGCGCGCCGTCGGAAATCATCATCAGGATGCGGCGCTGCTCGGGCCGAGCCATCAGCCGGTCATGGGCCCAGATCAGCGCCTCGCCGTCGATGTTTTCCTTCAGTAACCCCTCGCGCATCATCAGGCCGAGATTGGCGCGCGAGCGCCGCCACGGCTGGTCTGCGGACTTGTAGATGATGTGGCGCAGATCGTTGAGCCGGCCGGGGGCCGCGGGCTTGCCCGCCTCCAGCCATTTCTCGCGCGACTGGCCGCCCTTCCACGCCTTGGTGGTGAAGCCGAGGATCTCGACCTTGACGCCGCAGCGCTCCAGCGTGCGCGCCAGAATGTCGCCGCAGGTGGCCGCCACCGTGATCGGGCGGCCGCGCATCGAGCCGGAATTGTCGATCAGCAGCGACACGACGGTGTCGCGGAACTGGGTGTCGCGCTCCATCTTGAAGGACAGCGGCTGCATCGGGTCGATCACCATGCGCACCAGCCGCGCGGTATCGAGATAGCCTTCCTCGAGATCGAAATCCCAGGAGCGATTCTGCTTGGCCATCAGCCGGCGCTGCATGCGGTTGGCGAGCCGGCCGACCGCGCCCTGGAGATGGGCGAGCTGCTTGTCGAGATGGGCGCGCAGGCGCTGGAGTTCTTCCTGGTCGCACAGCTCCTCGGCGGTGATTTCCTCATCGAATTCGGTCGAGAACACGCGGTAATCGACCTTCTCGTTGAAATCGTCGAAGGCGGTGTTGGGGCGCTTGGTTTCGCCGGCGACCTCGGAATCCGGATCGGCCTCGTCGTCGAGATCGGTATCGGCCACTTCCGCGCCGTCAAGCTCGCCCTGGTCCATCTCCTCGTCGGCGCTGTCGCTGTCATCGGCGGAGGCGGAATCCTCGCCGGCCTGCTCCTCGACCTGTTCGTCGTTCTCGCGTTCGGAGCGCGGCTGTTCCTCGTCGGAGAGGTTTTCCTCCTCGTCGTCGTTTTCGAGGTCGTCGCCGGCATAATCATCGGCCATTTCCATCGACGACAGCATCGAGCGGACAACGCGGGCGAAGGCGTCCTGATCGTCGATCGAGCTTTCCAGCCGGTCGAGATCGACGGCGGCCTTGTCCTCGATGAAATCGCGCCAGTAATCGAGCACCTTTCCGGCCGAGGCCGGCGGCTTCTCGCCGGTCAGCTTTTCGCGCACCAGCATGGCGACGGCCTCGGAAACCGGCGCGTCCTCCTTGCGGTCGATCGCGGCGAAATTGGCCTTTTCGTATTTCTCGGCATGCATGGCGGCAAGGTTCTTGGCCATGCCCGGCATGCGCTTCGCCCCGATCGAATCGATCCGCGCCTGCTCCACCGCGTCGAAGATCGACTGTGCCTCGGTGCCGCCGGGCGACATGTGGGCGTGGGTCACGGGGTTGTGGCAGGCCATGCGCAACGCCATGGAATCGCCAAGCCCGCGCACCACGGCAAGCTCCTCGGGCGTCGGGCGTTTGGAGAATTCCGGAAGTCGGATCTGGTGGCCGCTCATGCCCGGCCGGTCGCGCGAAAACACGACCTCCGCCTCCCGCTCGCCAGAGATCGCGCGCACGCAGCCGGAAACGGCCCGGTGCAGTGGCTCCAGGTCTACGGGCGCATAGGGGTTGGATCTTCGATTGTCGCCGGGACCGGCCATGAAAACTTCCTCAGGCGCTGATCACGACGTTGGCGGCGCTTTCCTTCAACTCCTCGCCGAAGGCGCGCTGATACTGCTCGGCCACCAGCGTGCGCTCCAGCTCGTCGCACTTGTTGAGGAAGGTGACGCGGAAGGCGAAGCCGACATCGCCGAAAATTTCGGTGTTCTCTGCCCAGTTGATCACCGTGCGCGGGCTCATCACCGTCGAAAGATCGCCATTGACGAAGGCCGAACGGGTGAGGTCGGCAACGCGAACCATGTTGGAGACAGTTTCCCGGCCTTCCGCGCTGGCGGCAAAGCTCTTCACCTTGGCGAGGATGATGTTCACTTCCTGCTCGTGCGGCAGGTAGTTCAGCGTAGTGACCAGCGACCAGCGGTCCATCTGGGCCTGATTGATCTGCTGTGTGCCGTGGTAAAGCCCGGTGGTGTCGCCGAGGCCAACCGTGTTGGCGGTCGCAAACAGGCGGAAGGCCGGGTGGGGGCTGATCACGCGGCTCTGGTCGAGCAGCGTCAGCCGGCCCGACGATTCCAGCACGCGCTGGATCACGAACATCACATCCGGGCGGCCGGCGTCATATTCGTCGAAGACGAGGGCGACGTTGTGCTGATAGGCCCAGGGCAGGATGCCGTCCTTGAACTCGGTGACCTGCAGCCCGTCCTTGACTACGATGGCGTCCTTGCCGACGAGGTCGATACGGCTGACATGGCTGTCGAGGTTGACGCGCACGCAGGGCCATTTGAGGCGGGCTGCGACCTGTTCGATATGGGTGGACTTGCCGGTGCCGTGATAGCCGGAGACCATGACGCGGCGGTTATGGGCAAAGCCCGCGAGAATGGCGAGCGTGGTGTCGCGATCGAAAAGGTAGTCGGGATCGAGGTCGGGCACATAGGGGTCGTCGGTCGAATAGGCCGGGACTTTCAGGTCGACATCGAGGCCGAAGGTTTCACGAACCGAGACGGTGGTGTCGGGGAGGTTCGAATAGTCCAGATCGATCTTGCTCATCATTTCTCCAGCGCGGCTTCCGGGAAAAAAGCCGCTCAACGGTCTTTTATCTGCTCTTGATGGAAGTGTTCCTAGCAGAAGCCGGACTGCTTTAACAATTGGTATGCCTGCACCACGGCGCGAAAAGTTTCCTCCGAGCCGCGGTCGCCGCCATTGGCGTCGGGGTGGTGTTTCTTGACCAGCAGCTTGTACTGCTTCTTGATGTCGTCGGACGTCGCCGCGGCGGTCAGCCCCAGCGTGTCGAAGGCCTTGGCCTCCAGCGTCTTCAGCTTGCGCTCGCGCTTCGGGCGCTGCGGCCGGCCATCCCTGCCGTCATGGACGAAGCCGAACGGATCGCGCATGCGCGCGGCGGACGCGGCATTGCCGGCTTTTCTTGAACCGTTGAGCGGCGTCTTGCGGGTGTCGCCGTTGACGCCGACGGTCCAGGTCGGGCGATGGCCGGTGAGCGCTTCCTTCTGATAGCGCGCGATCTCGCTGTCGGAGAGGCCCTCGAAATAATTATAGCCCTTGTTGTAGGCCTTCACATGCTCGAAGCAGAACAGGAAAAACTGCCCCTCGGCATTGCGGCCGACGGGGGCCTTGTGCTTTCCGGGCTTGTGGCAGCCGTCCCACTGGCACTCGGGCACAGCGGTCTCCGCATCGGCTGGTTTTGCCGTGGCGGGGCCCTTGCGCTTGGTGCGGAGGCGGTCGAAATATTTGGAATCTAGATTCATGGCGCGTGATTATGACCTTCCAAGCCCGCCACAACAAGAATTGACAACGGGATTTCTTACTGGCTTTCTGCCCTGTTAACGCGTTGACCACGGCGCGGGGTTCGCGAAAGCCGGTTTTTGACCTTTCCGTTAGACGCGCCACGCGCGACAAGGAGTGAAACGATGGCAATGGCCGCAGCAATCGAAGACCGGCTGAATACCCTGTTCAATCCCGAACGGCTGATTTTGAAAGACGAGAGCGCGCAACATTCCGGCCACTACAATGATCCGGACGCGCCCGAGATCACCCATTTAAGGATCAGGATCGTATCCGACAAGTTCAAAGGGATGAGCCGCATCGCACGACATCGTGCCGTCAATGAGGCACTGGGCCCGGAATTCGCCGATGGCCTTCATGCTTTGGCGATCGAAGCCGCAGCACCCGACGAGCCGACGCGGTGGTAATGGGGGAGGGGCCGCTCTAAATCGCGACCCCGAAATGCCTCAGCCCCTCGATCACGCCGTCGGCGATTTCGCCGCGGGCCTGATAGATACGGTCATTGCCCTTGGCAAGCGCCCTCAGGTCGTCATGGCCGTTGGCCGGGATGATGCCGCGCACGTCGGGCACGGTGAACATCGCGCTGTCATTGCCGGTGTCGCCGGCAACCACGACGTCATCATGGGCGATATCGAGTTTTTGGCAAAGCCATGAAAGGCAGGCGCCCTTGTCGGCATTCTTCGGCAGGATGTCGAGATCGCGCTTCGACGAGTAGATCAGCTTGACCTCGAGCCCCTTTGCGGTCAGCGCATCCTCGATGGCCTGCAAACGGCCCTTCTTGGCGTTTTGCAGATACCAGCTCGACTTGTAGCCGTGCTGGTAGCGCTCCGGCTGGCGGATCACGTCGGGAATATTGGACATGATCCGCTCGACCGTCTCGACATCGAAGGCGGTGCCGATGAAATCATCGAAGCCGCCGATGGGCAGGCCGTTGCGGTGGTCATGCGCCATGGTGCCGACGCCGCCGATCAGGAAATCGGGCTCGGGCAGGCCCACCATGCCGATCAGTTCGCGGATATCGTCGACGAGCCGCCCGCTGTTATAGACCAGCAGCGGGCGCTCGGCTTCGGGCACGGCCTCGAAGGCCCGGCGGAAGCGTTCCGTCGAGCCGTTGTCGCCGACAAGCGTGCCGTCGAGATCGGAGGAGAACAGTCTGATTGCCATCGCCTCAGTCGCCGTCATTCCAGGGTTCGGCCCAGTCGCTGTCGGTCAGCGATTGCCGCATCGGGCGGCCCTCGACCAGCGAGATCAATTGTTGGGCGATGCCGGTCCAGGTGAACAGGCTGCGGGCCTTGTGCGCGCCCATGCGGGCGAGGCGATTATAGAGCCGCTGATGCTTGAACGGCTTCATCATCATGATGCCGAGATCGTATTTGTCGAACGTGTCGGCAAACAGCGCGTGACGGCCGAAGCTGATCGCGCGGTAAAGCCCGCCATTGGTGGTCACCACCGTCGGCGTGCCCGATGCCATCGCCTCGATCGCGGTCATGCCGAAGGGCTCGTAACGGCTGGACAGCACGAACATGTCGGCCGCGCGATAGATATCGGGCAGGTCCTCGTCGGAGACATAGCCGGAGAAATGAACCTTGTCCTCAAGCTCCAGCTCCTTTACCAGCGCCTTGAGCTCGTTGAGGATTTTCGTTTCCAGCTCGTCCATGTCCGCGCCGCCGACGGCAAGCTGTAGCTCGGCGTCCGGAACCCGTTCGGCCATCACCGAGAATGCCTGGATCAGAAGATCATAGCCCTTGTTGGTGGCGAGCCTGCCAAGCGCCAGCACGGTCTTGCCCTTGAAGCCGAACCGCTCTCGCAGCATGTTGCGGGTGGCGCCCGAGACCGGATAGAAGCGGTTGTCGTCATAGCCGGGCGGGATCATGTAGACCCGGTCCTCGCGGATGCCGTAATCCTCCACCAGCATGTCGACCTGAAGCGGCGTCGTGGCGATCACGCTGTCGCAGGCGCGGTAGATCTTGTTTTCATGCTTGATCCGTTCGGTGAAGTTGAAGTCCTTTTCGAACTGCTCCTTCTTGTCGGGATAGTCGGTCTCCATTGTCCGCTTCTTCCACAGGCCGATCGAATGCGGGGTGTGGAGATGCGGGATGTGGAGCGCTTCGGCGAGCCTGAGGCCAGCATAGCCGGCGTCCCAGTAATGGGAGTTGATGAAGGTGTAATGGAGATCGTGCTCGCGCATGTAGCGCAGCGCATTCTCGCTCCATTCCAGCAGGTGCTTGTAGAGATATTCCTTGGGAATGAATTCCTTGCCGCCGCAGGGGATGCGCACGACCCGGACGCGCTCGTCGACCTCGTCGATTTCCGGCTGATCCTCGAACCGGCGGGGATAGATATCGACCGAGAAGCCGAGCTGGGCGAGTTTTTTCGAAAGTTCCAGAATGTAGACGACCTGTCCGCCGGTATCGGCGGCGCCAAGCGGCGGATCTGCGGCAACATATCCATGTGTGGAAACAAGCGCGATATTGGGATATTTATCGGACCCGTTCTTGTCGGCCATCTTCAATCCTTCCTTGCAAAACAAAGCGTGGCGTGTCGGCGCGGATTCGGTTCTGTACAATTGCCGGGAGGAGGCGAAAAGAATCGAACGGGCGCACGTCCCGCCTTTCAGTGAACGCACAACCGGCGCGAAGTGTTCCACGCAAACTTGAGCGATCCGGGGTTATGTGGAACATAGGGGAACAGTCCCATAAGGAAAACCCCTATGAATTCCTCCGCCCGCTTCCAAGATAATCCCGACGCGTTTCTGCGCAGGCTTTTCGATGTCGCCGTGGCCGCCGCTGATCCGATGAAGCAGCTTGCGCGGTATCTGCCGGAGCCGCCGAATGGCCGCACGATCGTGGTCGGGGCCGGCAAGGGATCGGCGCGCATGGCGGAGGCGCTGGAGGCCTGCTGGGACGGTCCGCTCGAAGGCGTCGTCGTCACCCGCTACGGCCATGAAGCCCCCTGCAAGCATATCGAGATTCTCTCCGCCTCCCATCCGGTGCCGGACGAAGCCGGCGAGAAGGCGGCGAAACGCATACTGGAAACCGTTTCGGGTCTGACAGAGGACGATCTGGTGATCGTGCTGATCTCCGGAGGCGGTTCGGCGCTGCTGTCGCTGCCGCCGGAAGGTGTGACGCTTGCTGACAAGATCGCCGTCAACAAGGCGCTGTTGCGCTGCGGGGCGGCGATCGACGAGGTCAACTGCGTGCGTAAGCACCTGTCGGCGATCAAGGGCGGCAGGCTGGCCGCCGCCATCCACCCCGCCCGCTGCCACACGCTGCTGATTTCCGACGTGCCGGGCGACGATCCGGCGATCATCGCCTCGGGCCCGACGGTCGGCGAGACAACCACGGTCGAGGACGCGAAGGCGATCCTGAAACGCTACGCGATCGACCTGCCCGACCACGTCGCCCGCCATCTCGACACCGAGGCGGCGCGCTGCGTGGCGCCTGACGATCCGCGTCTGGCGCGGGCGGCGAACCACATCATCGCCACCCCGTTCATGTCGCTGGAGGCGGCCGCCGACGCGGCGCGCGAGGCTGGGCTCGACGTGCTGGTGCTCGGCGACACGATCGAGGGCGAGGCCAAGGATGTCGGGATCGTCCATGCCGGTATCGCCGGCTCCGTCGTCCACCACGGTGTGCCCGCCAAACGGCCCGCGATCATCCTTTCGGGCGGCGAAACCAGCGTGACCGTGAAGGGCGAGGGAAGGGGCGGCCGTAATGTCGAATTCCTGCTCTCGCTTGCCGTCGAACTCAACGGGCTTGAGGGCGTCTATGCCCTTGCCGGCGATACCGACGGCGTTGACGGTCGCGAAGAGGTGGCCGGCGCCGTGATCGGGCCGGACACGCTCGAGCGTGCGCGGGCACTGGGCCTCGATGCCCGCGCCGCGCTTGCCGACAATGACGGTCACGGATTTTTCGAGGCGCTGGGCGACCAGGTCATCACCGGCCCGACGCTCACCAATGTCAATGATTTCCGGGCAATCCTGATCCTCTGAATTGCAACCCGCATCGCGGAACCGGCGCGCTTTCCGCGCGCCGGTGGTGCGTGCACGCGAAATCGCGGCGCGGCCGGCTGAATGTTCGCTCCATTTTACGCTTTGGTAACCATATTCGCACATTTTTTGCGGGAGCCCGCGCGGCGAATCCCGCGATGCGCGTCCGGCATCTGGTTGGTTGAAGTGGATTACCAATGCGTCGTTTTGTAACCGGTCTTGCAGGCCTCTGCGTTCTCGCGCTCGCTTCCTGCGCTTCCAACGGGGAGCGCGATACCATGATCCTCAAGACCGCGCTGCTGCCGGAGCCCGCCCGCGTTCTTTCCGAAGCTCCAAACGCGATCGAGGTCATCACCACGGGTTCGATCGGGGAGATCATGCCGATAGAGGAAGCGCCGCTGCAGCTTGGCTCCATCCATTCGCGCATCGTCGATGGTGCTGATCGCGGAGCGCAGGTCATGACCATCAGCCTTGGCGAGGATGGCCGGCCGGAACACCATCCGCTGGCGGGCCGCACGATCTATCTGGACGAGACCCGAGACATCACGCTGGCGCCGCTCGAAGTGGTGCTGACCTTCGATGACGGCCCGGTGCCCGGCCGCACCAATGTGGTGCTGGACGCGCTCGATGCCTACGGGGTCAAGGGCCTGTTCTTCATGGTCGGTCAGATGGCGCATTATTATCCCGAAACGGCGGCGCTGGTCTCCGAAGGCGGCCACACGATCGCCACCCATACCTGGTCGCACCCCTATCTGCCCGCGCTCGGCCATGACGCGGCCGTCGCCAATATCGACAAGGGCAGGGCGGTTGTGGAAGAGACGACCGGCGAGACGCCGCATTTCTTCCGCTTTCCCTATCTCGCCGAAAACGAATGGCTCGATCGCGCGCTTGCCAGCCGCGGCCTGATCCCGGTCGGCGCCGACGTCGATTCCCTCGATTATCGTGAGGCGACCACCGAGCAACTGGTGGAGCGGGTGATGCGCGGACTGGAGGCCCGTGGCGGCGGCATCGTGCTGATGCATGATCTGCAGGGCCGCACGGCCCGCGCCATCGGCCCGCTGCTCGCGCGGCTGGAGGAGGGCGGCTACAAGGTGGTGCAGCTTAAATACGGCACCCCGCCGCTAAAGGACGATACGCTGGTGGCGCGGCTCCAGACAAATCCCCGGCGATAGCTTTCGTGCGCGCACGTACCGCAACGGCGTTCAACCGCCTTGAAATGCGCGATCCTGCGGTCTAGAACCGCCTCGGCCCGCCAGAGGCGCCGACATCCCGGATGGCGCGCGGCCAACAAGCACCGAGGGAGGCATCATGAGCCATCGTAAACTCTTTCTTCTGCCCGGCGACGGCATCGGCCCGGAAATCACCGAGGAATTCGTCAAGGTCATCAGCCTTTTGAACGACAAGGCCAGTGCGGGTTTTGAAATCGAGCGCGGGCTCGTCGGCGGCGCGGCTTATGACGCTCACGGCAAGGCGATCTCCGACGATGACATGGCGCGGGCGATGGCGGCCGATGCGGTGATGTTCGCCGCCGTCGGTGGTCCCAAATGGGACAATGTCGCCTATGACGTGCGCCCCGAAGCAGGCCTTCTGCGCCTTCGCAAGGATCTCGAACTCTTCGCCAATCTGCGCCCGGCGATCTGCTATGCGGCGCTCGCCGCCTCTTCCTCGCTGAAGCCTGAACTGGTCGAAGGCCTCGATATCCTGATCGTGCGGGAACTGACCGGCGGCGTCTATTTCGGCGAGCCCAAGGAAATCATCGACCTCGGCAATGGCCAGCAGCGCGCGATCGACACCCAGGTCTACGACACCTACGAGATCGAGCGCATCGCCGCCGTCGCCTTTGAACTGGCGCGCACCCGCGATAACCGCGTCTGCTCGATGGAAAAGCGCAATGTGATGAAGTCCGGCCTGTTCTGGAACCAGGTCGTGACGCGCGTTCACAAGGAAAAGTTCGCCGATGTCGAGCTGTCGCACATGCTGGCCGATGCCGGCGGCATGCAGCTCGTGCGTGCGCCCAAGCAGTTCGACGTGATCGTTACCGACAACCTGTTCGGCGACATGCTCTCGGATGTGGCGGCGATGCTGACCGGCTCGCTCGGCATGCTGCCGTCCGCCTCGCTCGGCGCGGAAGATGCCGTCACCGGCAAGCGCAAGGCGATGTATGAGCCCGTCCATGGCTCGGCGCCCGATATCGCAGGGCAGGGCATTGCCAATCCGCTCGCCATGCTGGCCTCGTTCGCCATGTGCCTGCGCTACTCGTTCAACATGATCGAAGAGGCGGAAGCGCTTGACGCCGCGATCGCCAAGGTGCTCGATGACGGGCTGCGCACCGGCGACATCATGGCGCCGGGCTGCCGCAAGGTCGGCACCAGCGAAATGGGCGATGCCGTGGTCGCCGCCTTCGCCGCCACGCTCGGCGTTTGAAGATGAAGGTCGGCGGCGGGGTTTATAACCGCCGCCGCCGCGCTATCTTGTCGGGATGAACGAGACCCGCGAAGACCTTCCCAAAACCGGTATCCGCATGCCGCCGTTGTTCTGGAAGCGGCGCGTTGCGCACGAGACCTTCCGCCTTTCCGCCACCTGCTGGCCGTGGTTTCT
>NZ_DEPM01000170.1:8082-14220 GCF_002358775.1 Martelella sp. UBA3392 | reverse complement strand
TTCGGCCAGGATATGCACCAGCGCCGCATCGAGATTGTCGATCGACTGGCGATACTGAAGAAGCTGTTCTCTGGGGGTCACGCGAATTGCTCCTTCAGTAAGTCAGGCGGCAGGTGCCGATAAACGACGGCTTCCCTGCCGTATATTTCCATTTTTCTTTCCGCCGTCGCGCCGAGACGTTCCGCAAGACGGATCGAAGCGGCGTTGCCGGGCTCGATCAGGCTCATCACCGTCGGCCAGTTCAGCGTTTCGTAGACATGCCCCAAGGCCCGCTTCGCGGCCTCGAAGGCAAAGCCCTTGCCATAATGCTCAGGCAGCAGCGCCCAGGCGATTTCCGGCTCCGGCATGTCGCCCGGCTTCCACGGGCCGCAGAAACCGACGAAAGCCCCGCTTTCCTTCTCCTCCAGCGCCCATTCACCATAGCCGTTCAGCACCCAATGACCGGCATAGGCGGCGAGCCTGCGCCATGCATCCCCGGCCGAAAGCGGACCGCCGTAATAGAACGACCGCTCATCGGCGAAGAAGGCGGACATCGGCCCGAAATCCTCGGCGCGAAACGACCGCATGATCAGCCGCTCGGTTTCCAGAACGGGGACGTCCATCGTCACTTCTTCCCCTTGCCGAAACCGCCGAGACCCGGAAGCTTCGGCCCGCCAAGGCCAGGAAGCCCGCCGGGCATTCCGCCGCCGCCGAGACTGCCGGCCTGCTTCTGCAGTTCGGCAAGCTGGTTGGCGTCGAGCTTGGAAAGGTCGGGCATGCCGCCCATTCCGCCCGGAAGGCCGCCCGGCATGCCACCGCCGCCGCCGAGCATGCTCATCATCTGCTTCATCTTGCCTTTGCCCTTGCCGCCCATGGCCTTCATCATGTCGGCCATCTGGCGGTGCATTTTCAAAAGCTTGTTGATATCGGCGGCAGAGGTGCCGGAGCCGGCGGCAATGCGCTTCTTGCGCGAATTCTTCAAAACGTCGGGATGGGCGCGCTCATATTTCGTCATCGACGAGATGATGGCGAGCTGGCGCTTGAACACGCTGTCGTCCATGCCGGCCGCGGCCAGCTTGTCCTTCATGCCGCCCATGCCGGGCATCATGCCCATGATGCCGCCCATACCGCCCATATTCTGCATCTGCTTCAACTGCTCGGCCATGTCGTTGAGGTCGAACTTGCCCTTGGCCATCTTCTCGGCCATGGCGCGGGCCTTGTCGGCGTCGATCGTCTCGGCGGCCTTTTCCACCAGCGAGACGATATCGCCCATGCCAAGAATGCGGTCGGCGATGCGCTTGGGGTGAAACTCCTCCAGCGCATCCATCTTTTCGCCAGTGCCGATCAGCTTGATCGGCTTGCCGGTGACCGCGCGCATCGAAAGCGCCGCACCACCGCGGCCATCGCCATCCATGCGGGTCAGAACGAGACCGGTAATACCCACGCGGCTGTCGAAGTTGCGGGCCAGATTGACGGCATCCTGGCCGGTGAGACTATCGGCCACAAGCAGGATTTCATGCGGGTTCGAGACCTTGCGGATATCCGCCATCTCGACCATCAGCGGCTCGTCGATATGGGTGCGGCCGGCGGTATCGAGGATGACGACGTCGTGGCCGCCGAGCTTCGCCGCCTGCACCGCGCGCTTGGCGATCGCGACCGGGTCCTGGCCCTTGATCACCGGCAGCGTGTCGACCTTGGTCTGCTCGCCGATCTGCTTCAACTGCTCCTGCGCCGCGGGCCGGCGGGTGTCGAGCGAGGCCATCAGCACGCGCTTGCGGTCGCGGTTCGTCAGCCGCGCGGCGATCTTGCCCGTCGTCGTGGTCTTGCCCGAACCCTGCAGGCCGACCATCATGATCACGACCGGCGACGGCGCGTTGAGATCGATGGTGACGCCCTCGGCGCCCAGCATCTCGACCAACTCGTCATGCACGATCTTGACGACCATCTGGCCGGGCTTGATCGATTTCAGAACATCCGCGCCAACAGCCTTTTCCTTCACCTTCGCGGTGAAGTCGCGCACCACTTCCAGCGCGACGTCGGCCTCCAGCAGGGCGCGCCGAACCTCGCGCAGGGCCGCCGAAACATCGGCTTCCGAAAGCGCGCCGCGTCCGGTCAGTCCCTTGAGGACGGAACCAAGGCGGTCCTGGAGGTTTTCAAACATGGCCCATTCCCTTTTCGTTTCGGCTTGTCGTCAGGTCGAAACGTTGGCACAGCAGCCGGCAAATACAAGACGCAAAGCAAAAATCCATCCGAGGGCGCATCGCGCTGTCGGATGTTGACCTCCGGGCTCTCTTTATACCTTTGCGGGCCCCGGTCGGTTGCTGAGCGTCTTGCTGTCAGCTGGTTGAGGGCGGATAAACAGGAAGATTGCGGCAAAGTCAAGCCTGCCCCGGCGAACGCCCCATGGAACTTTCCTCGGCCCAACCGCATATAACGGTATCGACAATGCATCCGGGCGCTCCCGGTGAAGAAAGGTCAAGGGCTCCATGATCCCGGTCAGAACCGTTTTACAGTCAAAGAACCGCTATTACACCGGCCCCAAAAGCGATCATTTCGACGGAAAACTGTTCTTCAATCCCGACGGCATGAACCCGCCCGGCTTTCGCGAAGTCATCAAATGGCAGATCAACAACAAGAAGTCGCTCTGGCCGAAAACGGTCGAATGCGCCTTTACGCCGGCGAAGCCGGATGAACGGGTGACGGGCGACGCCATGCGGGTCACCATGATCGGCCATGCCACGCTGCTGATTCAGGTTGCCGGAATCAATATCCTCACCGACCCGATCTATACCGAACGGGCAAGCCCGTTCGAGGTCGCCGGCCCCAAGCGGGTCTGCGCCCCCGGCATTCCCTTCGAGGACCTGCCGCCGATCGATGTCGTGCTGGTCACGCACAACCACTACGACCATCTGAGCCTGCCGACGCTCGCCCGGCTGCACGAGGCCCACAAGCCGCGCATCGTCACGCCCCTCGGCAATGACACGATCATCCGCTCCAAGGTCCGCGAAGCCGATATCACCGTGCTCGACTGGGGCGCGCAGGCGCCGCTTCCGGGGAGCCTCAGGGTTTTTGCCGAGCCCTGCCATCACTGGTCGGCGCGCGGGGTCGCAGACCGGCGCATGGCGCTCTGGGCCGCCTTCGTGATCGAGACGCCGGCCGGGCTGATCTACCATATCGGCGACACGGGCTTTCACGAGGGCCGAAATTACGAGGCGGCGGCAAAGAAATACGGCGGCTTCCGGCTCGCCAATCTGCCGATCGGCGCCTATGAGCCGCGCTATTTCATGAAGAACGAACATCAGGATCCGGTCGAGGCCGTGACCGGTTTCGAGCTCTGCAACGCGGCCTATGCCTGCGGCCACCATTTCGGCACATTCCAGCTCACCGACGAAGGACGGGACGATCCGGTCAAGTTGCTGAAATCAGCCCTTGCGGATGCCGGCATTGCCGAAGACAAGTTCCGGCCGCTCGAACCGGGCGAGGCCTTCGACGTGCCGGAGACCGACTGAGATCAGCCCTTCAGCCGCGCCAGCCGTTTCGGATCGCTTAGATATTTCACCGCGTCGCGGCCGACCCAGCGTCGGGTTCTATCATCCGATTCCGCCAGCTTCTCGGCAAGCGCGAGGGCGGGTTGATGGCAGGCCCTGTTCCGCATGCCGATATTGCGCAGCGCCCAGTTCACGGCCTTCTTCACGAAGTTGCGGTCGTCACCGGCATGGGCTTCGATCAGCGGCAGGAAGGCGATGAAGGTTTCATCCGGCTCGCTCTTGCAGTGAACGGCCGCGCCCGCGATCATGGAAAAGGCCGTGCGGCGCACGAACTCCCGATCGTCGGCCGCAAACCGCGCGATCAGCGCCGGTTCGAGCCCGGTCTCCACGAACAGGTCGGCAGCCATGTCGACCATCTCCCAGGAGGTGAAATCGCCGGCAAGCGCGAACATCTCCTCCGGCTTCAGCCTCTTGGGATCGAATGTGAGCAGCGCCAGCAGCTTCGCCTCGCGCACCGGGCTTTGCCACAGCGCGACAGCCCGGGCGTGATCGACGCCGATCTGGCGGGCGATCTGCCGCAGAGCCGGATTGGAAAGCCCGATAGCGTGCTCCGTCCGGATGCCGACGCGGTCCATGCCGGCGATCAGCGCCGGATCGGCGCTCGCCTCCAGAGCGGCCAGAACCGCATCCGCCGAGGAATTGCGTGACAGCATCTCTAAACCTCCGATTCCGATTTCACCGGCCCGCCAGCGAGGCGCCCGTGGACGCGGCGATTTCCCGTTTCCTCAGGGCGTGTTCGCGCCAGATGGTGAAGAACCCGGCGCCCACCACGATCGCGGCCCCGGTCAGCATGTTCATCGTCAGCGTCTCGTTGAACAGCAGCACCCCGAAAAGCAGGCCGTAGACAAGCTGCAGATAGATGAATGACTGCACCGTGACCGCCTCGGTGATCGCCAGCGCGCGGATGAGACAGTAATGACCGGCGATCCCGGAAAAGCAGAGCGCGATCAGCCAGAACCAGTCGACCGGCAGCGGTTCCTCCCAGAAGAACGGCCCAATCAGGCTGGTCACCGCCATGCCGACAACGCCGGTATAGAACAGGCTGACATCGGCGCTGTCATAGCGGCCGGCGAGCCGCGTCAGCAGCGAGTAGAGCGCAAAGACGCAGCAGCTTGACACCGGGATCAGCGTTGCCAGCGAAAACCGTTCACCCAACGGATCGATGATGATCATCACCCCGACAAGCCCGCTGATGATCGCCAGCCAGCGCCGCCAGCCGACCCTTTCCCCGAGGATAGGCACCGACAGCAGCGCCACGACGAGCGGGGCCGCCATGAAGATCGCCTGGCTCTGCGCCAGGCCGACGATCGAGAAGGAGAAGATCGCGATCAGGATCTGGGTGATCAGCAGCAGGCTCCGCACGATCTGGAGAATGAGATGATCCGTCCGGATCGCGGCGGCAAAGCCGCCCGGCCGGCGCGCCGCCAGCACCATGACGAAGCCCGCAAACGCCCAGAACCGCACCATGGCGATGAAGAACGGCGAATAAAGCGGCCCGAGATGGCGCGTGATCGCATCCTGCGCGGAAAAGATCGTGACCGCCGCAAAGGCCAGCAGAATGCCCGAGACCCTCATGCCGGCATTCCGGCGCTGCGCCCGGGCGTGTATGCGCAGACATTGCGCGCCGTGGCTGGCGGGTTCGTCGAACCGGAATGGCGAATGGGCATGGTGAGCGGACTTTCGAAGGCGGTGCGGCCCGCAATAGCGGCGGAACGCAGTATGTTATCGCCGAACCTAATCACGAAACACCGCCTTGGCAAAGGCCGGCGATGGCCCATGCGGTTCCGTCGGCGGATTTTTCCGGGCTTCACCGGCAAGACTGGTGACGGCGCGCCGATATGCCCATATAAGACCGCATGACTGACAGGAGTGCCGGGCATGAACGACCGCGAACACTGGGCGCCGCTGATGCGCATGAACGGGCTTGGCAACAAGATCCTGGTGATCGACATGCGCGGGCGGACCGACAAGGTCACCCCGCAGGCCGCCATCCGCCTCAACGCCCATCCCGACACCGCCTTCGACCAGATCATGGCGCTCTACGATCCGCGCGAGGATGCCCCCGACGGCTGGATCGACATCCTGAACTCCGACGGATCGATGGCCCAGGCCTGCGGCAACGGAACGCGCTGCGTCGCCGACTATCTGTTTTCCGCTGACGGGCGCAGCCATTTCGACTTCCGCACGATTGCAGGCGCGCTTGTCGCCGACCGGTTCGAAGACGGCCGGATTTCGGTGGATATGGGACCGCCGGAATTCGCATGGGAAAAGATTCCTCTCGCCGGCTCGCCCGGCGACACGACGCATATCGCGCTCTCCGAACCCTTCGAACCCGACCCCGCGCTGCAGCGCTTTTCCGCGGCCTCCATGGGCAATCCGCATGCCGTGTTCTTCGTGCCGCGCGATGTCGACAGCTACGATCTCCTCGCCTTCGGCCCGCGCTACGAGCATCATCCGATGTTTCCCGAGCGCGCCAATATCTCGCTGGCGCAGGTCACCTCGCCATCCTCGCTGTCGCTGAAGACCTTCGAACGCGGCGCGGGCCTGACGCTTGCCTGCGGCTCCGCCGCCTGCGCCGCCGCCGTCACCGCCGCGCGCACCGGCCGCACCC
>NZ_DEPM01000170.1:957-7771 GCF_002358775.1 Martelella sp. UBA3392 | reverse complement strand
ACCGGCCGCACCCGCCGCAAGGTCTCGGTCTACGTGCCGGCCGGCGCGCTCGAGATCGACTGGCGCGAGGACGACGACCACGTCATCATGACGGGGCCGGCGGAACATGAGTGGTCGGGAAGAGTGGACCCCAACACGGGAGAATGGGAACGTTGAGTTTTTCTTCGTTGGGAAACGCGCTTAACAGCACCCCAGAGTTGTATTAAGCTTACCTCCGCGAGGGGGATCCAATGGCCACAGCATCCAATGACGGTCATTCAGGACTGCAGAGAAAGTGGCATCACCGGCTGACAGCACCGATACGCCAATTCTATAGCAACCCTTCCCGTCCCCAACTGGCTTTTTTCTGGCTCAATTTCGTATTGCCTGCCGGCTTTTATCTACTCGTGTCCGGCACGGTCCATTCGGTAGCCTTTTTTACCTACACCTTCTTCAAAGATCCCTATGAACCGAGCTCCGCCCTCCAGATGGCCGCGATTGCCAATCTGGTACTCAAACTGATCTTCTTTCTCGGCATTGAGGTAGCCAACCTCTATGCGATGCGGCGCTTTCGCAGAAGCAGGCTGGCCTTTCTCGCCGCCTTCGTCTTGAACCCGCTTGCCCTGCCCACAGGCATGACGGCCTTCCTGCCTGCCCTTCTCAGCATTCTCCCCACATGGTCCGATATCGTGACTGAAGGGCTTTCTCTGGCACGCACCGGCGCAATTTCACCCTCCTCACTCTTGCTGCTGGTCCTCACCGGCCAGCCCGTCCTGTGAGGAAAGCGAGATGGCAAGTCCTTCCGAACGCCTTGGTAATGCCCTGACAAAACGCTACCGGCGCATGCGCGGCGATAACGCATCACTGGCAGATGCTCTGCTTTCAAGATTGCAGCAGGCGGACCCTGCGCTGAAGGCATTTTTCTGGATCAATTTCATAGTGCCGGCGGCCTACAGATTCTATATCAGCAAGCTCGGTCTCTGGAGCCAGTCGGCAGTCATTGCCCCGTTCAGGCAGGGCCTTGAAAACGGAACATATACATGGGCCGACATCTATGCCGACCCGGCTCGGGCGTTCATGCTCAACTGGTTTCCACTTGAAGTGATGCTCACGTCATTTCTCGTACTGCAGGTTCTGAATGTACGCTGCATGAAGCGGTTTTCTGAGCGCAGGCGGCTGTTTCAGCTTGTCCTTGCCAGCAATTTTCTTGCATTGCCCATCGGCAGTATCGGCATCTTGCCGGTTCTGCCGCGCCTACCCTTTGATCTTGCCACGTATGCCTTCCACCTCTTGCTGCTTTGAAGGACGCCCTTTCATTTCGCGGCCCGTTAGGCCATATAGCGGGCAAACCGGAATCCGAGAATTATGACCGTCCGTACCCTGACATTCGGCTGCAGGCTGAACACCTATGAGAGCGAAGTCATGCTCAAGGCCGCGACCGAGGCCGGGCTTGAGGATGCGATCCTGGTGAATACCTGCGCGGTGACCGGCGAGGCCGTGCGCCAGGCGCGGCAGGCGATCCGCAGGGCGCGGCGGGAAAACCCGTCCACCCGCATCGTCGTCACCGGCTGCGCTGCGCAGACCGAGAAGGAGACCTTCGCGCGGATGCCGGAGGTCGATGCGGTGCTCGGCAACGCCGAAAAGCTCGAGGCCCGGCACTATCGCCGCCTGCCCGATTTCGGCGTTTCGGCGGAGGAAAAGCTGATCGTCAACGACATCATGAGCGTGCGCGATACCGCGCCGCAGATGGTGGAAAGCATTGATGGCCATGTGCGGGCCTTCCTGCAGGTGCAGAACGGCTGCGACCACCGCTGCACCTTCTGCATCATCCCCTATGGCCGCGGCAATTCGCGCTCCGTGCCGATGGGCGCGGTGATCGACCAGGCCCGCACGCTTGCCGAACAGGGCTATCGCGAAGTGGTGCTGACCGGGGTCGACGCCACCTCCTATGGCGCGGACCTGCCCGGCGAGCCGACGCTCGGCCTGCTGGCGAAGACGCTCTTGAAACAGGTGCCGGAGATTGCCCGCCTCAGGCTGTCATCGATCGACAGTATCGAGGTGGACCAGCATTTGCTCGATCTTCTGGCCGACGAGCCGCGCTTCATGCCGCATCTGCACCTCTCGCTTCAGCACGGCGACGACCTGATCCTGAAGCGGATGAAACGCCGGCATCTGTCGGCGGACGCGCTGGCCTTTATCGCAAAGGCGCGGGAACTGCGCCCAGGCATCGCCTTCGGCGCGGATTTCATCGCCGGCTTCCCGACCGAAACCGAAACGCATTTCGACAATCTGGTGCGTTTTGCCGAGGAGGCCGATATCGCCCAGCTTCACGTCTTCCCCTACAGCCCCCGCCCCGGCACGCCGGCGGCGCGCATGCCGCAGCTCGACCGGGCGCTGGTGAAGGAACGGGCGCGGCTTCTGCGCGAAACCGGCGAGCGGCTGAAGGCGCGACACTTCGCCGGCATGATCGGCAAAAGGGAAACCGTGCTCGCCGAACGCGGCGAGAACGGCCATACCGAAAATTTTGCGCCGGTCGCCACCCCCGGCCTCGAACCGGGCCGGTTCGTGACGGCCCGCATCATCGGCCATGACGGCAAACGGCTGATCGCGGATTTCAGCCCCGCCTGAGACGGGTTTTGGCTGTCCCGCGTTGACAAGCCTCCGCCGCAGCACGGATATAGGGGCAATGCGGGCGCGCCGGCTTGAAACAAACAGGAAAATATTCCCATGGCCCTTGGCTTCATGAAAAACGTCTTCACCTTCGGCAGGAAACAGGCCGCCGAGGAGAGCAAGCCGGAAGACGCAATCGCGCCGAGCGAAGCGGAAGCAATTGGCGCCGGCGAAGACGCCGAGGCCGCTCCCGTCGAAAAAACGCCTGCTGCGCCGGAAACGCTTGCCGAGGCGAAGAGCGCCGATCCCTGGGACGATGACAGCATTGTCGGCGGCGTGGTCGGCCCGGGCAGCAAGCCGCAGGAAGAGGCGGAGAACGAAGCCGAGGCATTGCCCGCCGCCGAGACGCATGAGGCCGAGCCGGAGCCGCGACCCGTTCCGGTCGAGGAGCCGGAGGAAACCACGCCGGTTGAAACAGCCTCCGATGAGAATGCCGACGCGCCGAAGCCCGACAGCCCTGCCGAGCCAGAAAAGCCTGCGGAAGCGCCCGAGCAGCCCGCGATCCGCAATCAGGGCTTCGAGATCGTTACCGGCAGAACGGTCGAGACTCCTGCCCCGCAACCGGCGAAACGGCAGAGCTGGTTCCAGCGCCTGCGCGCCGGCCTGTTCCGCACCTCGCAGCAGCTTTCCGGCCAGATCGCGGCCCTTTTCACCAAGCGCAAGCTCGACGAGGACGCGCTGGAGGAGCTGGAGGACCTCTTGATCCAGGCCGATCTCGGCGTCGAGACCGCGATGCGGATTACCGATACGCTGTCTTCGGAACGCTACGGCAAGGATGTCAGCGGCAATGACGTCGTGCGCATCATGGCCGGCGAGATCACCAAGGTGCTGACCCCGGTCGCAAAACCGCTGCAACTCGACCTGTCGCACAAGCCGCATGTGATCCTGGTGGTCGGCGTCAACGGCACCGGCAAGACCACCACGATCGGCAAGCTCGCCGCCAAGCTGACCCGCGCCGGCCTGAAAGTGACGCTCGGCGCCGGCGACACATTTCGCGCGGCCGCGATCGAGCAGCTGAAAATCTGGTCGGAGCGCACCGGCGCCGAATTCGTCGGCACCAAGCTGGGCGCGGACGCGGCGGGCCTTGCCTATGACGCCTTCAAGCGCGGCCAGGAAAACGGCTCCGATGTCGTGATCATCGACACCGCCGGCAGGCTTCAGAACAAGGCCGAGCTGATGGATGAGCTTGCCAAGATCGTGCGCGTGCTCGGCAAGCTCGATCCCGACGCCCCGCACACCGTGCTGCAGACGCTCGACGCCACCACCGGCCAGAACGCCATGAACCAGGTGGAAATCTTCCGCAATATCGCCGGGGTTTCCGGGCTGGTGATGACCAAGCTCGACGGCACCGCCCGCGGCGGCATTCTGGTGGCGATCGCCGCCAAGCACAAATTGCCGGTCTATTTCATCGGCGTCGGCGAGGGCATTGACGACCTCGAACCCTTCGAGGCCGCCGAATTCGCCGAGGCGATCGCCGGCCGGCAGGTGGAAGAGCAGGATTGATCGCGGTAGCCTGAGCGCAAGCCGCAGAGCCCCCATCGGCCTCCCTCTGGGGGAGAGATTGTTTGTCGCGATATGGGGAGGCCCGCACTATCGCGAGGTCCACCCCCAAATGCCGTTTTTGCGCCTCACATACCCAAATTCGCCGTTTTTGGGGTTGATGAGGCGCGTCTGACAGGCCACTTAGCAGATCACAAGCACAAAACCGGCGGAACGATGACCGACACCACGAAAAAACTGACCACGGAGCAGAAGGAAGAACCGTTCCTCAAGCTTGCCTTCGAGCTCGGCCCGCTGATGGTCTTCTTCTTCGCGAATTTCCGCGGCGAATGGCTGATGAACACCTTTCCGGCGCTTTCCGTGTTCGGCACGCCGCTTCTGGTGGCGACCGCGCTGTTCATGATCGCGACCGTGATATCGCTGATCGGTTCGCGCATCATGCTTGGCAATATCCCGCTGATGCCGCTGGTTTCGGGTGCGGTGGTCATGGTGTTCGGCGCTCTGTCGATCTGGCTGCAGGACGAGACCTTCATCATGATGAAGCCGACCATCGTCAACGGCCTGTTCGCCGCCGTGCTGCTGGGCGGGCTTGTCTTCGGCCGTTCGTTGCTCGGTTACGTGTTCCACTCCGCCTTCAAGCTCGATGACGAAGGCTGGCGCAAGCTCACCTTCCGCTGGGGCCTGTTCTTCGTATTCCTGGCCGTCCTCAACGAAGTGGTCTGGCGCAATTTCTCCGCCGATTTCTGGGTCAACTTCAAGGTCTGGGGCACGATGCCGATCACCATCGCCTTCACGCTTTTCCAGATGCCGCTGATCAACCGGCATACGGTGAACCCGGCGGAAGAGGAAGCGGAGGAGAGCTGACGCCTCTCGTCTCTTCCGCGTCAGTTCATCAGCTTCGACGCCGGGCCGATGCTGCGGTTGATGACGGGCAGGATTTCCTTTTCATAGGACGCTTGGTCGATCGGGCCGATCTTCTTGAAGATAATGGTGCCGTCGGCGCCGACCACGAAGGTTTCGGGAATGCCGTAGACGCCCCAGTCGATCGCCTCCGCGCCGTTCTCGTCGACGCCGATCGCGGCATAGGGATTGCCGAGCTCATTGAGGAATTTCAGCGCGTTTGCCGGCTTGTCCTTGTAGTTGATGCCGACGAGATTGATCGCCGGATCCTTCGACAGTTCCAGAAGATAGGGGTGCTCGGCGCGGCAGGGAATGCACCATGAGGCGAAGACGTTCACCAGCGTGAACTTGCCTTCGATTTCCGTATCTGTGAGCGCCGGGCGGTTGCTGCCCTCAAGCGCGGGCAGATTGATCGCAGGCGCCGGCTTGCCGATGAGGACGGAGGGAATTTCGGACGGATCGTGACCCGATACGAACTGCCAGCCGAACACGCCGAAGAGCCCGACAACGACGACCAGAGGAATGGCCGCGACGAGATAGCGGCGCGTTTTGCCCTTCCCGCTTTCGCTCATGAGCGGCCCCGGACGCTGCGGCGGGCGGCGCCCGCCTTTTCCAGAGCGTCAAGCTCGCGTCGTCTGGCGCGGCCGTCGACGAGCAGCCAGAGCACCAGCGCGGCGAACACCAACGCGGTCGCGCCATAGGCGGCGTAGATGAAGAAGGCGTGGCTCAATTTGTCATCCTCGGCGCTTCCGCCCGGCTGGCCGCGACCCGGCGCATGGCGGAAACGCGGCGGCGCAGGATCTCGTTGCGCATGGCGGCAAGATGCATGGTGAAGAAGGCGAAACTATAGGCGAGCGCCATAACGGCAAGCGGCCACAGAAACACCGGATCGATCGTCGGCCCGTCCAGCCGGATCACGCTTGCCGGCTGATGCAGCGTGTTCCACCAATCGACCGAGAACTTGATGATCGGGATGTTGACCACGCCGATGAGAATCAGGATCGCGGCAAGGCGGGCGGCGCGCTGGGGCTCGTCCACCGCGCGGTGCAGCGCGATGATGCCGAGATACATCAAAAACAGGATGAACACCGAGGTCAGCCGCGCATCCCAAACCCACCACGCGCCCCACATCGGCTTGCCCCAGAGCGAGCCCGTCAGCAGCGCCAGAAAGGTGAAGGCGGCCCCGATAGGAGCGGCAGCCTTGTGCGCGACATCGGCGAGCGGATGACGCCAGACCAGCGTGCCGAGCGCGGCAAAAGCCATCACCACATAGCACATCATCGAAAGCCAGGCGGCGGGCACGTGGATATACATGATCCGCACCGTATCGCCCTGCTGGTAATCGGCCTCGGAGGTGAAGGAGAGATAAAGCCCGACGGCGAAGAGCACGACGGTGATCGCGATCATGGCCGGCAGCACGCGCCGGACGAGGCCCAGAAACCGCGTCGGGTTCGCAAGCCCCGAAAACATTCCGCCCTTTGCCATCGTCTGGTTCATCGCCGTCACCGCTTGCTGTCGATCATGGTTTCGCTCAATCATCCGCCTGACGCAAGGCCACAGCCGCGGCGACCGGGCCGACCACCGCAAAAAACAATGTGATCGCGGTGAGCAGCAGGAAGGGCGGCAGGAACGGATCGATATCGGAGGTCACCGCATAGCTCGCGCCGACGCCGAAGATCAGCACCGGGATCGAGAGCGGCAGGATCAGGATCGGCACCAGCAGCCCGCCGCGCGGCAGCGAGACCGCGATGGCCGCCCCCGCCGC
>NZ_DEPM01000170.1:0-655 GCF_002358775.1 Martelella sp. UBA3392 | reverse complement strand
GCGATGGCCGCCCCCGCCGCGCCGATAAAGGTGATCGCCGGGGAGCCGACGAGAAGCGTGACGAAGGCCGCGCCGAGCCCGGCCGGGCCGATATTCATCAACAGTCCCATGGCCGGCGACAGGATGACAAGCGGCAGAACATAGCCGGTCCAGTGCGCCAGGCATTTGACCAGCACAATCAGCACCAGCGGCTCGTCGCGCATCTTCAGAATGTCGAGCGAACCGTCATCGCGCTCGGCGCGGAACATCCGGTCGAGCCCGATCAGCGTCGACAGCAGCACCGCGATCCACACCATGGCCGGGCCGATCCGCGCAAGCAGCACCAGATCGGGACCGACTCCGAAGGGCACGACCGCGACCACCGACAGGAAAAACAGCAGGCCCACCAGCGCGCCGCCGCCGGCGCGGACAGACAGAAGCACATCGCGGCGATAAAGCGCCCACATCGCTTAAGCCTCCGCATCCATGAACGGGTCGGCGGCAAGCCGCACCGGGCCGGAAAAGCGCATTTCCCGCGCATTTGCGAGATCGAGCGGCTCATGCGTGGCCGCGATCACGATCCCGCCCGCGGCAAGATGCGCGTTCATGAGGCCAGAAAACAGCGCCTTCGCCGCGCTGTCGAGCGCCGCGGTCGGCTCGTCGAGCAGCCATACCG
>NZ_DEPM01000102.1:0-7233 GCF_002358775.1 Martelella sp. UBA3392 | reverse complement strand
GACAACATCTTCCGCTTCACCCAGGCCGGTTCGGAAATCTCGGCTCTGCTCGGCCGTATTCCTTCGGCCGTTGGCTACCAGCCGACGCTGTCGACCGACATGGGCGCTCTGCAGGAACGCATCACCACCACGACCAAGGGCTCGATCACCTCGGTTCAGGCGATTTACGTGCCCGCCGACGACCTGACCGACCCGGCGCCGGCCACCTCGTTCGCCCATCTGGACGCAACGACCACGCTGTCGCGCTCGATCGCGGAAAAGGGCATCTACCCGGCCGTGGACCCGCTCGACTCGACCTCGCGCATGCTTGACCCGATCATCGTCGGCGAAGAGCACTATCAGGTTGCCCGTGCGGTTCAGTCGACGCTGCAGCGCTACAAGTCGCTTCAGGACATCATCGCCATTCTCGGCATGGACGAGCTTTCCGAAGAGGACAAGCTCACGGTTGCCCGCGCCCGCAAGATCGAGCGCTTCCTGTCGCAGCCGTTCCACGTGGCTGAAGTGTTCACCGGCGCTCCGGGCATCCTGGTCTCGCTGGAAGACACGATCCGCTCGTTCAAGGGGCTGGTCGAAGGCGAATACGACCACCTTCCGGAAGCCGCCTTCTACATGGTCGGCACCATCGACGATGCCGTCGAGAAGGCCAAGAAGCTCGCCGAAGCGGCTTGATTTTTTGAAACGGGGCGGCGCAAGCCGCCCGGTTCAACCGGTAATCTGTGAAGACGGGAAAGTAGAACGTCATGGCTGACACGATGGTTTTCGAGCTGGTGACCCCCGAGAAGCTTCTGGCTTCTGCGGAGACGGATGCAGTGGTTATTCCGGCCTCCGAGGGTGAAATGACGGTCATGCCGAACCATGCGCCGACCATGACCACGATCCGGCCGGGTCTGGTGAAATTCAAGAACCACGACGGCAAGGAACTCCAGTTTCTGGTGTTCCACGGCTTTGCCGATATCCAGGGCAAATCCTGCACGGTGCTGGCCGAGACCGCGGTACCCGTCGGCGAGGCGAGCGGCGCGATCGAGGATCGCATCGCCACGCTGCGCAAGGAACTGGACGAGGCGAGCCATCACGAGCACAAGAACGCTCTGGAGCAGATGCTGGGCGAACTGACGCATCTGGGGCAGACTGTGCTGCCGGCCTGACGTCTTCTTCTATTCAAGACATTGGTATTAAAGCCGCGGTTTATGCTGCGGCTTTTTTTTCGTTTCTCTGATATTCTACATGGACCGAGCGGCCGTCGGAGCCGCAATGGACGTGCTCGATATGACCTTCCGTTCTGGTATGTCCGCCAACAAGATCAGGATGCGCGCCTTTGCACTGGCCGAAATTTGATAAGAGATATCTAAACGACGTCATCGTCATGATCATTCTCGGCGTAATGGTGATGGCGTTGCTGGTGTCTATTGATTCTTTCGAACGCTTGCATGATTTTTCCCGGGCGCATGAGGATTGGCAGCTCGATGAGCTGTTTACGGGCTTCATGGTCGCCAGCCTGGGTCTGGCGATATTGTTGTGGCGGCGGTCAGGTGCGCTGCGCAAGGAGGTCGACCGGCGTCACAAGGCCGAGCGGTTGGCGCAGGCGCTCGCCAGACAGGATTCTTTGACGGGCCTGCCGAATCGACGCTCATTCGAGGAAGAGTTCGACCGTCGGCTAACGCGTGCGCGGCGCAAGACCGACGGGCTTGCAGTCTTGTTCATCGATTTCGACAGGTTCAAGCAGATCAACGACAATCTCGGCCACGAGGCCGGCGACCGCCTTCTGCAGGAGGTGGCCGAGCGACTGAAGAAGAGCCTGCGGCCACAGGACTTTCTCGGACGGCTTGGCGGTGACGAATTCGCAGCGCTTGTCGAAGGCGATGTGTCTGGCGATTTGACCGAACAGATCGCGGAACGTCTGCTTTCCGCGGTCGCCGTACCTATAACGCTGCTTGGACGCGTGGTCACCCCCTCGGCCAGCATCGGCATCGCTGTCTATCCGCGCGATGGCGGTACCCGGGAGATGCTGCTGAAGAAGGCCGATGCGGCGATGTACAAGGCCAAGGAGGACGGTCGCAGGCGGTTTGTGGTGTATGATCCCGAAATTATCCACGCCGCGCGCGATCATCAGATGCTTGAGCTTGAACTGAAGGATGCGATTGCCAAGGGCGAGATCGTGCCATTCTATCAGTTGATCCGGAATTGCGAGAACGGTGCGGTGGGCACTGTGGAGGTTCTGGCGCGCTGGCGGCATCCAAACCTCGGTCTTCTGAGCGCTGGCGATTTTGTTCCGCTTGCCGAGGCGGCGGGGCTCATCCAGGAGATGTTCGAATCGGTGCTCGATCAGGCCTGCCGCGACGCGAGGGACTGGCCGGGCACGCCGGCAATTGCTGTCAATGTCACGCCCCATCAACTCGCCGACAAGGCATTCTCCGGAAAGCTGTTCTCCTTGCTTTCGCGGCATGGCTTCCCGGCCGCGCGGCTCGAGATCGAGATCACCGAGGATGCGCTGATTGTCGATGTCGCCGCCACGCGCCGCTGCATCCGCAAGCTGAAGGAGCGGGGCGTGCGGGTCGTACTCGATGATTTCGGCACGGGCTATTCGAGCCTGCGGCAGTTGCGCGAACTGCCGTTCGACCGAGTCAAGATCGACCGCAGCTTTATCGCCGGCGTCGGCACGGACCGGCAGAGCGAGGAGATCGTGGTTTCCACGATCAACCTGTGTCGCGCTCTGGGGCTGCAGACGGTTGCCGAGGGGATTGAGGATCAGGCCCAGGCGGACTGGATCTGCGCCCATGGAGCGGACGCCGCGCAGGGCTTTTTCTACGCCCGTCCGGTTTCGGCCGAAGAGGTTCTGGACAAGCTGAAGGGGCTCAATCCGCGATCGTGATGATGCCGCAATCGCCCGCTTCCGACGCAAAGGCAAGCCGCTTGCCGTCCTCATCCCAGGAAAGCGCGGAGATCGCGCCCTTGCCCGGCCGGCGCAGCAGCGCCTCCTTGCCGTCGGAAATCCTGACCGCCAGCACCATGCCGTCGACAAAGCCGATCGCGAGCATTTCTTCATGCGGGTGGAAGGCAACCTGGGTGACGAGGATATCCGAACGTGTCCCAAGCTCGAGCGGGGCCTTGCCCATCGGGCCGTCCTTGCCGGAAAACGGCCAGACGATCGCTGCCGGCGCGCCGGAGGTCGCGAGCCATTTTCCGCGCGGGCTCCACGACCATGACTTGACCTTGGCGGGGTAGCCGCTCATGCGCATGTCGCGAAAACCGTCCTTCGGCTTGCCGTCGAGCTTCCAGCCGTGCAGCGCGTTTTCCTGCATGGTGGTCACGAGGAAACGGCCGTCGGGCGAAAAGGCCGCGCCGAGATGGGCGCCTTTCCAAGGCAGCCAGATCGCTGGCGCGGCGCCGCCGACCCAGCGCAGGCTGACGCCGTCATAGCGGGCAACGGCAATTCTCAGCCCCTTCGGCGCAAAGGCGATGCCCTCGACGCTGCGCTCCTCTGGAAAGCTCACGGTCTTGCCATCAGCAATCACCCGCGACTCGCGGCCGACGGCATAGGCAACCGCGCCCTGCGGCCCGCCGGCGACGACCGAGATCCACTTGCGCGGCTCGCTTGCGAGTTCTGTGAGGGAACCGTCCGCTGCGATGCGCAGCACCCGTCCATCCTCGCCGCCGGTGATCAGAGAGCGGCTGAAGGGATCACGGATGCAGGTCAGCAATCCGTCATGAGCCTCGGTAACCTTCTCGCCCTCGTCCAGCCTGTGGATCGTTCCGGAAGCGGTTGCGAAAAACGGCACGCCGCCAAGAAAGGCGGCGGCGATGACATGGTCGTCGATGTCGAAGGGCGCGACGCTCGGCATCAGGACTTGGCCTCGCAGGCGCGGAAGCTCTTCTCAAGCTTGTCGCGGTCGAGCTCGCGCCCGATGAACACAAGCCGGCTTTCACGGGCCTCGCCATCCTTCCATGCGCGCTGGTGATCGCCCTCGATGATCATGTGAACGCCCTGCACGACATAGCGCTCGGTGTCGTTCTTGAAGGCGATAATGCCCTTGAGGCGCAGAATGTTCGGCCCCTGGTTCTGGGTCACCGACTGGATCCACGGGAAGAACCGGTTGGGATCGAGCTCGCCGCCGCGCAGCGAAACCGACTGTACCGTCACGTCGTGATGATCGGACAGGTCATGGTGGTGGTGGTCGTGATCATGGTCATGATGGTGGTGATGATGGTCGTGGTCGTGGTCGCAATCCGGGCCGCATTCGTGGTCATGATCGTGATGGTCGTCATGATCGAGGAAGTGGGGATCGTCGGTGAGCACATGCTGCAGGTCGAAGGCGTTCTGGCCGAGAATGTTATTGATGTCTATGCTCGAGCGTTCCGTGTGATGGATCTTCGCTGCCGGATTGATGGCGCGCACCAGTCTTTCGACATTGGCGAGTTCCTCGGCGCTGACGAGGTCGGTCTTGTTCAGCAAAACGATGTCGGCGAAGGCGATCTGGTCTTCCGCCTCGCGGCTGTCCTTGAGGCGCAGCGGCAGGTGCTTGGCGTCGACCAGCGTGATCACGGCGTCGAGCGCGGTCTTGGCACGCACATCGTCGTCCATGAAGAAGGTCTGAGCCACGGGAACCGGGTCGGCAAGGCCGGTGGTTTCCACGATGATGCCGTCGAAGCGCGGCCGGCGCATCAGGCCTTCGACCACGCGGATCAGGTCGCCGCGCACCGTGCAGCACACGCAGCCATTGTTCATCTCGTAGATTTCCTCGTCGGATTCCACGATCAGGTCGTTGTCGATGCCGATCTCGCCGAACTCGTTGACGATCACCGCATATTGCTTGCCGTGGTTTTCGGAGAGGATGCGGTTCAGAAGCGTGGTCTTGCCGGAGCCGAGATAGCCGGTCAGCACGGTCACTGGAATGGGCTTTGCGAGCGTTTCGGTCATGGATCAATCCTTGAAGCGGACCTTGAGAGGGCGTTTGCGCCTATATAAGGAGCGCAGCAGGGAGGAGCAAGAAGGCGGTGGGGATGAGCCATCCCTGTTGATAAGACGCGGCGATTAAAACGATTGTAGATGCACAGTTGAAATAGCCAAGATTTTTGTTTAAAAAATTTAAATGAACGCGGCGCAGAGGGGCGCCGCACGTCAATTCGGAGTATGTCGTGGCTCAGAAAGTCAAACTCTCCACCATCGCGGAATCGCTGGGCATCTCGACGGCCACGGTCTCGCTGGCGTTGCGCGACAGTCCGCTGGTGGCGGCGGCCACGCGCGACCGGATCAAGGAACAGGCCCGCGCGCTCGGCTATATCTACAATCGCCGCGCTGCTAGCCTGCGCACCTCGCGTTCAGGCATTATCGGGGTCGTGGTGCATGACATCATGAACCCGTTCTACGGCGAGATCCTGAAGGCGATCGAGAGCGAGCTCGACCGCAACCAGCATACATTCATCCTGTCCAACCATTACGATTCGGTCGAAAAGCAGCGCAACTTCATCGAGACGCTGCTGCAGCTTGGCGGTGACGGCGTGATCATGTCGCCGGCGATCGGCACGCCGGCCGCCGATGTTCAGCTTGCCGAGGATAACGGCATGCCCGCGATCTTCGTGGCGCGCACGCTGGAAGAACTCGACCTGCCGACCTATCGCGGCGATGACAGCTACGGCATCGCGCTGGCGACCAACCACCTGATCGGTCTCGGCCATCGCTGCATCGCGATGATCGGCGGCACAGACCAGACGTCGACGGGCCGTGACCGCTATGCCGGGTACGTGAATGCGCTGAAGAAGGCCGGAATCCCGGTCGACCCGGGCCTGCGCATTCCCGGCCCGCGCTCCAAGCAGGGCGGGTTCGAGGCGGCGGTGCATTTCCTTTCGCTGCCGCAGAAGCCGACGGCCGCGGTGTGCTGGAACGATCTGGTGGCGATCGGGCTGATGAACGGCATTTCCCGCGCCGGGCTGACGCCGGGCGTCGATATCTCCGTCACCGGCTATGACGATCTCGAGGAAGCCTCGATCGCCACGCCATCGCTGACGACAGTATGGAACGGCCAGGCCGAGGTCGGCCGGCTTGCCGCGCGCGCGCTGCTGGACCGGCTCGCGGGTTCCAGCGCGCCGAACGGCATGCATCTGATCAAGCCTGAGATGCGCATCCGCCAATCCACCGGTCCCCATCGCGAGACGGCGGACAACCCGCTCGCAGTCTAATTCATCATTCAGAAAAATACCCTCGGAGGCCCCATGCCCAAACCCGCCGTGCTGCTGTCGCAAAAGCTGAACAAATTCATCGAAGAGGCGCTCGCCGATGATTACGACCTGCTGGACATGCCGCAGGAGGGGGTGAGCGCGCTCGGCGGCCGTGCCGGCGATATCCGCGCGGTGATTGCCTTTGGCGGGTTTTCTGCGGAGCAGATGGACGCGCTGCCGAACCTCGAAATCATCACCTGCCCGGGCGTTGGCTATGACGGCATCGATACCGACCATGCCGCAAGCCGCGGCCTCATCATCACCCACACGCCGAATGTGCTGAACGACGAGGTGGCCGACACGGCGGTGGCGCTGCTGCTCAACACGGTGCGGCAGTTCTATTTCGCCGAAAAGTGGGTGCGCGACGGCCGCTGGGAGCGCGACGGCGCGTTCGAGCTTTCGCCGTTCACGCTGAAAGGCCGCAAGGTCGGGCTTTACGGCCTCGGCCGGATCGGCGAGGAGATCGCCGCGCGGCTGGAGCCGTTCAAGGTCGAGATTGCCTATCACACCCGCAGCCCGAAAAAGGGCGTGGCCTATGCCTATCACCCGACGCTCGCCTCGCTGGCCGAAGCGGTGGATACGCTGATCGCCATCGTTCCGAAAACCGACGAAACCCACAAGACCATCAATGCCGATATCCTGAAGGCGCTGGGCCCGAACGGCATCCTCATCAATGTCGGCCGGGGATGGACCGTGGATGAGGACGACCTGATCGCGGCCCTTGAGGCCGGCGCGCTCGGCGGCGCGGGCCTCGACGTGTTCTACGACGAGCCGCATGTGCCGGAAAAGCTGCTCACCTTCGACACCGTCAGCGTGTTGCCGCATGTCGCCTCGGCCTCCGTCGCCACCCGCCGCGCCATGGCGCAATTGGTGGCCGACAATCTGAAGTCCTGGTTCGCCGAAGGCCGCCCGGTCACCCCGGTTCCGGAAACGCCGTTCACGCCGAAGGTGTAAGGTTTAAGCCCAGTTTGCTGACAAACATCTCCCACATTCCGGGTCATCAACTCTGTTGTTCTTGAT
>NZ_DEPM01000035.1:0-12381 GCF_002358775.1 Martelella sp. UBA3392 | reverse complement strand
CGTGGCGATCGGCCGCGCGATCGTGCGCAACCCGGAATGCTTCCTGTTCGACGAGCCGCTGTCGAACCTCGACGCGGCGTTGCGCGTCAATATGAGGCTCGAGATCTCCGAGCTGCATGAGCGGCTGAAAACGACAATGATCTATGTAACCCATGACCAGGTCGAGGCGATGACCATGGCCGACAGGATCGTCGTCCTCCAGCGCGGTAATATCGAGCAGGTGGGCACCCCGCTGACGCTTTACAACACCCCGGCCAACCGGTTCGTCGCCGAGTTCATCGGCTCGCCAAAGATGAACATCATCGAGGGCGCGGAAGCCGGAAAGCATGGCGCCCACGCCATCGGCATCCGTCCCGAACACATCGCCGTCTCGGCGAGCGAGGGCGCTTGGCGCGGCGTGATCGGCGTTGCCGAGCATCTCGGCTCCGATACGTTTTTCCACGTCCATGGCACGGGCATTGCCAGCTCGATCACCATCCGGGCCACCGGCGAGATCGGTCTTCACCATGGCGACACGGTTTATATGACGCCCGAAGCGGGCAAGATCCATCGCTTCGATGAAAAGGGAGCAAGGTTGTGACACAGAGACTGGCGGGAAAATCGGCCCTGATCACGGGTGCGGCGCGCGGCATCGGCAAGGGCTTTGCCGAGGCCTATGTGCGCGAGGGCGCTCGGGTCGCGATCGCGGATATCAACCTCGAAGCCGCCGAGCGCACGGCCGCCGGGATCGGCGATGCGGCCTATGCCGTCGAACTCGACGTGACGCGTCAGGATAGCATCGACCGCGCCATCGAAACCGTGGTCGCGCGGGCGGGCAAGCTCGACATCCTGATCAACAACGCCGCCCTTTTCGATGCCGATAACATCGTTGATATCACCCGGGAAAGCTATGAACGGCTATACGCCGTCAACGTCGCGGGAACCCTGTTCACGCTCCAGGCCGCAGCCCGGCAGATGATCCGCCAGGGCCATGGCGGCAAGATCATCAACATGGCGTCCCAGGCCGGGCGGCGCGGGGAAAGCCTCGTCGCTGTCTACTGCTCGACCAAGGCCGCGGTGATCTCGCTGACGCAATCGGCCGGGCTTAACCTCATCCGCCACGGCATCAATGTCAACGCGATTGCCCCCGGCGTGGTGGAGGGCGACCACTGGAAGCATGTCGATTCCCTTTTCGCCAAGCTCGAGGGCAAGGAACTCGGGCAGAAGAAGGCCGAGGTCGAGGCCGGCGTTCCCGCCGGACGCTATGCGAAGCCAGAAGACCTCTCGGGCATGGCCGTCTTCCTGGCCTCCGCGGAGGCCGATTATATTCTCGCCCAGACATACAATGTCGACGGCGGCCAGTGGATGAGCTGAGCCGCCAGCGGCGCTGAAGGCATGCCGATGCGTGCCGGCTTTTTGCCGGCACTGCCGCCGCGCCCGAGACGGTCTCACCCGGACTTTGCCGACAGGCTTGCCAGGACCTCGGCGCTGTCATGCTCCGGCACGTCGCCGATATCGGCCTGTTTGGCGTCGAGCTTTTCGAGCATCGTCTTGAAGATTTCGCCATAGGCGGGGTCGTTCGCGACGTTGAAGAGCTCCATCGGGTCCTTGTCGCAGTCGAACAATTCCCATTCCGGCGGCGCATCGTTTTCGCGCGCGCCGTCCTGCCCCAGCGCCTTGTTGTACCAGTAGATCAGCTTGTAGCGCTGATCGCGCACGCCGTAATGCGCCCAGGCCTCGTGGATTTCGTCATTGTGCATCCAGTAGCGGTGATAGGCGAGCTGGTCCCAATCCTCGGGCGTCTCGCCGCGCAGCATCGCCCGCATCGAGGTGCCCTGCATGTAGCTCGGCTTGGCCACGCCCGCCCAGTCGAGGAAGGTCGGGGCGAAATCGACATTGCAGGCGATGTCGCTGGATGTGCGGCCGGCGGCGATCTCCGCCGGATAGCGGCACAGGAACGGCATCTGATAGCTTTCCTCATACATGAAGCGCTTGTCGAACCAGCCGTGCTCGCCGAGGAAGAAGCCCTGGTCGGAGGTGTAGATCACGATCGTGTTCTCGGCGAGCCCCAGTTCATCGAGCTTATCGAGCATGCGCCCGACGCCGTCGTCGATCGCCTGGACGGTGCGCAGATAACGCGACATGTAGCGCTGGTACTTGAATTCCGCGAAGGCCTTCGGATCGTCGAAGGTGAAGGTCTTTCCGGTCTCCGCGCAAATCACCGAGATCGTCTCGCCGTCCTTCAGTTCGGGGATCTTGCGCGCCGGCCAGCCCTCGACCATCAGTTCGCCGGCGATCGCGGCACCGCCTTCCGGCTGGACGAGGCCGAGGTCCTCATAAAGCATGTCGGACTTGATGCGCATCTTTGCGGCGGCGGCCGCCGCGGCGCGGTTTTCATAGGTGTCCTCGAAGGTCGGCGGAAGCGGAATGCTGCCCGGTTCGTGGATATCCCTGTAGCGCGGATGATACTGCCAGTTGCGGTGCGGCGCCTTGTGGTGGCACATCAGGAAGAAGGGCTCGTCCTTGTGGCGCTCGATGAAGTCAACGGACATGTCAGTGATGATGTCGGTCGCATAGCCCGGCACACGGCGGTAGCCATCGGGAAAATGAAAGCCCGGATCCCAGTAGTCGCCCTGCCCCGGCACGACCGCCCATTCGTCGAAACCCGTCGGTTCATGCGCCGGGCCTTCGCCGAGATGCCATTTGCCGAAGATCGCGGTCGCGTATCCGCCGGCTTTCAGCGCCTTGGCGACATTGGGCAGGCGGTTGTCGATATGGGTCGAAAGCGTCGTCACGCCGTTTACGTGGTTATGCGTTCCGGTCAGGATCGCGGCACGGGACGGCGTGCAGATCGAATTGGTCACATAGGTCGCATCATGGCGCACGCCTTCATTGGCCAGACGGTCGAGGTTCGGCGTGTTGTTGATACCCGCGCCATAGGCCGAAATGGCGCGCGAGGCATGATCGTCGGACATGATGAAGATTATATTGGGGCGGGACATTTCGGCTCCTGATGCGTGAAGAAACGGGGCGGCCGGCACGGGCCGCCCCGTGGTAAGACTTATTCGGCGTAAAGCTTGCCCAGATAGAATTCCGAAGCCGGAAGCGGGTTTTCGATCTTGCCGAAATCGGCATAGAGCCCGGCAAGTGTATCGAACCAGTTGTCGACCTTCCCGTCGCGGGTCAGTTCCACCAGTTCCTCGCTTGAGGGCAGCTTGGCGAGCTTGGATTCCACCAGCAGCGGCTCGGCCGGCACGTTCAGGAATGCGGCGGTGATCTCAACCGACTTTTCCGGGTTCTCGCGGCGGAAGTCGATGGCGTCCTTGATGACCGCATCCACCTTCTTGATGACGTCTTCATCGCCGGCCTTGGCATCGCTGACGATGAAGCTCGACGGGAACGCGATATCGGGGAAGAAGTCCTCGTTGGAGCTCAGCTCCTTGAGGTCCGGAACGCGCTTCTTGACCACGTCGACAAAGGGATACCAGATGCCGGCGGCGTCAATCTGCCCCGATGCGAAGGCGGTCACCACGGTCGACGGATCCATCGGGATCACGTCGATATCGTCGAGCGTCATCCCCGCCTTTTCGAGCGCCAGACGCAGCAGCATGTCGCCGGACGTGCCTTCCGGCACGCCGACCTTCTTGCCCTTCAGATCGGCAATGCTGTCGATGCCCGGCTGGGCGATCACGCGGTCGGTATAGCCGAGCGCGTTGACGGCGATGACCTTGGCCTGTCCGCTCGCCGGCAGCCAGAGCGCGCCGGGACCGATATAGGCGAAATCGAGCGAGCCGGCATTGAGCGCCTGGACCTGGATCGGGCCATTGGTGAAGACCTTGAGGTCCGCCTCAAGGCCGTGCTTGGCCCAGAGATCCTCTTCGGTGGCGATGGCCGCAACGCTCGTTCCGAAATAATCGGCGATATAGCCCATCCGGATCTTGTCGAGTTCCTCGGCGCTGGCCGGGCCGGACAGGGCAGCCGCGGCAACCGCGGCCATGAGTACCAGTTTCTTCAGCATGATTTTTCCTCCGTTTTGCTCATGCCGCCTGTTGGGACCGGTCATAGACCGCCCGCCAGACATTGTTTCTGATCTCTGTGAATTCAGGCGACAGCCGGATTTCCTCGTTACGCGGAAACGGCAGGTCGACATTGATGATTTCCTGCAGGCGCCCGGGGCGGGCCGCAAGAACGATAACGCGGTGGGCGATGTAGACGGCCTCGTCGACATCATGGGTGATGAACATGACGGTCCGCCTGTCCTTGGACCAGGTGTCGAGCAACTGGTCCTGCAGCTTGACCCGCGTCAGCGCATCGAGCGCGCCAAAGGGTTCATCCATCAGCAACACGCTGGGATTGACGGCATAGGCCCTGGCAATGGCGCAACGCTGCTTCATGCCGCCGGACAGCGTCTTGGGATAGGCCTCGGCGAAATCCTTGAGCCCGACGAGATCGAGGTAATGCAGCGCGCGCTCGCGGCGCTGTTCCCGACCCATGCCCTGCAGCTTGAGGCCGAACTCGACATTCTTGATCACGGTCAGCCAGGGAAAGAGCGCGTATTGCTGGAAGATGACGCCGCGATCGGGACCGGGGCCGTTGACCGCCTTGCCATTGACCAGGCATTCGCCCGAGGTCACGCCTGTGAGCCCCGCCACGATGTTCATCGCCGTCGACTTGCCGCAACCCGACGGCCCGACAACGGTGACGATCTCCCCATCGGCGATATCCAGCGTCAGGTCCCTGAGCGCCACAAACGACTTGTCGCCTTCACCGAAGGACTTGCTCACATTGCGAAACGCGATCTTGGGGTTTTGATCAGTCATGATGGATTCTTTCCTGCCAGTGGGTCAGGCGCTCTTCGGCACGCACGACAATGCGGTCCATGATCAGGCCGAGAATGCCGATGGCGATAAGGCTGACGAAGATCGTCGGCAGATCGTAGTAAAGCTGCGCCTGTTGCATGCGGAAGCCGAGGCCGGATTGCGCGGCGATCAGTTCCGCGGCAACCACGGTCGCCCAGGCCGAGCCGAGACCGATGCGAAAGCCCACCAGAATGAACGGGGTGGATGCGGGAATGATGATCCGGGTGAAGATCACGCGGTCGCCGGCGCCAAGCACCCGCGCGGCATTGATATAGGTCCGGTCCACGCTGATGACGCCCTGATAGGTCGACACCACGGAGGACAGGAAGGCGGCGAGAAAGATCACGAAGATCTTCGGCTTTTCATCGATGCCGAGCGTGACGATCGCAAGCGGAATGATGGCAAGCGGCGGGATGACGCGGAAGAACTGGATCCACGGATCGATGACCGCGCGGGCAATCTTGTACCACCCCATGAGAAAGCCCACGGGCACCGCAATCAGCGAACCAATGAGAAACCCGATCAGCACGCGGCGGAGGGAAGCGAACATGTCGAGCCACAGCTGGCCGGAAATGGCGAGCTCGATCATGCGCTGGAAAACCGTCAGGGGCGTTGGCAGCACCGAGACGCCGGAGGCCGTGGCAAGCCACCACAGCCCGATGCCGCAGGCAAAGGACACAATCCCCCAGAGAAGTTTCGGCGATCGGAACACGACGTCCCGGCGCGGTTCGGCATTGTCGAGGTCTTTTGCGACGCTCATGCGTTCCTCCCGTGGCCGACCTTAGACGCGCGCAGATTGCCGGTAAGACATCCGCGCGGCGGCCAAGGGGCCGTTTGAATAAAGAAATTGTTCAAGCGCGACGCCGGCCGCGCCCTGCACGCCGACCGGCTCGTCGAGGCTCGTGCGTTCGATCGCAAGCTTCAGCCGCTGCTGCGGCATCACCCGCGGCGGCAGGTCCCGTCTCAGATCCGCGAAGAACCGCTCGGGCGCGCCGTTGAAATCGCCGCCCAGCACGACCCGCTCGGGACCGAAAAGAGTGACGGTCGTGGACATGGCCTGAAGCAGATATTCGTAAAGCTGCGGCCATTCCGGGCGCTCCATGGCGGCTGCGACCAATTTCGACCGGGGCAGATCGGGATCACCGACAAGCGCGCTGAGCGGCTCCTCCGAGAAGAACCGTTCGAGACAGCCGCGCCCGCCGCATCGGCATGGCCGTCCGCCCGGTTCCACGACGATGTGGCCGATCTCGACGACGCTTCGCCGCTCGGCGGCTCCGGTCTGCACGAAACCGCCGCCAATGCCTTTGCCAAGCAGAAGATAGAGAATGCTTTCCGCGGCCCGGCCCGCACCGTAGCATGCCTCGGCCATCGCCATGGCCGTGGCGTTATGCTCCAGCACGACCGGAAGGCCGAGCGACTGCTCGAACGCCTCCGCAAAGGCGATTCCTTTCCATCCCGTCAGCACGGAATGCGTATTGACGCGTCGGGCCGGATCAACGCCACCGGGAACGCCGACCCCGATCCCGAGGATCTGGTTGAAAGGAAGGGCGCCGTCGCGAAGGACGTTGCGGGCGAGATCCGAAACGCGTGCGATCAAATCTTCGACGGGTTCCGTCAGATCGTAAGTGATGCTTCGCGTGTGGGAAAGATTGAGCGCCGCATCCGACAGCGCGATATGGACCTGCCCTGCTCCCAGATGAATGCCGAGAACATGGCGAGCCTCGGGACAGATTTCCACGGTTGTTGCGGGCCGCCCGATGCTGAACGCGCCCGAGGGATCGCACTCGCGCACCAGACCTTCGCGGATCATCTGCGTCATGATTTTCGTGACGCCTGCAGACGAAATGCCGGTCACGCGCGACAGTTCGGCGCGCGACATCGCGCCTTGGTCTCGCAACCTGGTCAGTATCTCCCCGCTTCCGCTCCTCACGGTGCCTCCCGTATTTAATTTCCTTACTTAGTAAAATTAAAAGATGACGGCTGTCAACTGGCGACACGATGGCGGAGAGCAATGGCTTGAAATGACGTGACAGGGCCGCGACACCGTCGATGCCCTTGGGTGGTGAGCGTCCCGGGATTGTGACCGGCAGATGTGGCAATGAAACGGACTAACGAAGCGCCACCTCGGTTTCAACATGATTGAGCGCCGCCTCAAAGAGTGGTTTGCCAGGACCGTCCAGCCACGCGCCGAGCGAAGTAAGATGGTCGAACTCCTGTTCGAGAAGGGGAATATCCGCGGCCCCGGCGAGCAAACCACTATCCAGGAGTTCGGTCAGGCGTTTGAGGAAAGGGTTATTCGCAAGCAGTTCGTCGGGAAAGCGCTTGTAGGCGATCGGGCGGCCGACGGCGTGCGTGAACGCGGTCTCCAGGTCCCGACCCGTCACATTCGCGCTCGCCAGTTCGATGGCCTTGCCCGCATAGCGCTCCGGCGACATCAGGATCTGAGCGTTCATCCTTCCCAGATCGGCAAGCGCGATCATCTGCATGGATTGCTTCGGCCGCATCAAGAAGGTGAATTCGCCTTGAGGAAGTCCCATACCGGGCAACAACAGCATTTCCATGAAGCTTACCGGGCGCGTGATCGTGGTCATCATGGGGAGGCTCTGCACATAAGCTTCGATTTCCGATTTGCTGTCGAAATGCCCCATTCCCGTCAGGCCCTTGCCCGATGCTCCACTCGATGAATAAACGAGATGTCGGCCCCCTTGCCGGACGGCGCTGTCTGCAATCCCCTTGCCCTGCAGGACCTCCTGGGCATCGGTTACCTCGCCTGACGGCGAACTGGTCTGAACGCTGAACACACCCTTGACCCCTGCCATCGCACGGTCAATCGATGCTGGGTCAAACAGATCGCCGACTGCCAGCGAGATGCCTGCGGCAGACAAAGCCTTCGATCTGGCGCTGTCGGGATCACGCACGAAGGCCTTGACCTCCCTCCCCTTGGCTTTCAGCGCGCGCGCAACAGCCCCGCCTTGCTGCCCGGTCGCTCCGAATACGAGAAATTCCGCCGTGTGACCCATTTTGGTTACCATCTGTAATTAATGATGGTTATCATTTGAAACTGATTGAAAATCAGCGCAAGACGGCACATTTTTGATCGTGGGTTACATCGACATAACCATTGAAGGAGTCCCCACGTGCAGCGTGAAATCAATGGCCGCCCGGTAATCGAAACCGCGCGAGGGCCTGTTCTGACGCCATGCGCCCCGGGCAGCGTGCTGGCGCGTCTCGGCGACAAATGGACTATTCTGGTGGTGTCCATGCTCGCCCTGTCACCGGATGCTCCCATGCGGTTCGGAGCGATCAAGCGCGGCATTCCGGATATTTCGCAAAGGATGCTCACGCTCACTCTTCGCAATCTCGAACGCGACGGCCTTGTGGCGCGCTACTATCATGCCGAAGTGCCGCCGCGCGTGGAATATGAACTGACGGCCCGTGGCAGGTCCATGCTCGGACCCCTGGCCGCCTTTACGGGCTGGATCAGGGATACCTGGCAGGACATCGAGACCTCGCGCCGTGCTTTCGACGAGGCTGAATTCGAACGATCGGGCGACGGGAGCAAAAGCAAAATCTCTCTCTGACGGGGAGATCCCAGACCTGTTCGTGCCCGCATTGATGGCTTGGGCTGGCGCGCATGGATTGAGCAAGATGCAGAATATCGGTGCCAGTCCGGCTCCCAACCACTCGCCTGCCGGCGCACTGGACTATCGCATCAGTCGTGATCGGCCGACAGGGCGATCTCGTGCCGCAACTGATCGACCTTTACGCCGGCCCACTGCCGGGCGTCGTCGCCGAACACGAACCGCGCCGGCGCATCGTCCTGCGCGGCAAGCGCCACGATCCGCGCCGCGAGCAGTTTCGGATCGCCCGGCTGGTTGCCATTCGCGCCGTCGACAAACGCGCGATACTGCGCGATCGCCTCGGCATAGTCCGGAATGTCGATGCTGCCGAAACTTGCAGACTTGCCGTCCATGAAGTCGGTGCGCAGCATGCCCGGCTCGACCAGCAGCGAGCGGACGCCCAACGGGGCCAGTTCCTGCGCAAAGCCCTCCATCCATCCCTCGACCGCGAATTTCGAGGCCGAATAGACCGCGCCGCCGGCATTGGAGACCAGTCCGCTGACCGACGATATGGTGACGACCAGGCCCGCGCGGCGCGCGCGCATGTGAGGCGCGACCGCGCGCGCGACGTTCATCGTGCCGAACAGGTTGACCTCGAACTGCCGCCGCACCGCTTCATCCGTGAAGGTCTCGAAGAAACCCAACTCGGCATAGCCGGCATTGTTGACCAGCACGTCGATCGTCCCGAACCGCTGGGCGATCTCGGCGGCCACCGCATTGGCGGCCTCGGCATCGGTGATATCAAGCGCGCGGGCGTGCAGGCGATCGTGGTCCCCGAAGGCCTCGCGCACCGCGTCGGCGGAGCGCGCCGTCGCCACCACCGTTTCGCCCGCATCGAGCGCCGCGCGCGCGATCTCGTGTCCAAGTCCCCGGCTCGCCCCGGTCACCAGCCAAACCTTCGTCATAGTCGTCTCCTTGCTCTTGTGCAGTTGCCAACTATGTAGCTATGCTAATGGATCAGTATAACCGCCTAATGAGTAATAGGCCCCAGTAGCAGGAATCATCAATGCGTCCGGATCAGTTCGGCGACCTCGCCATCTTCGCGGCGATTGCCTCCGACCGCAGCTTCACCCGCGCCGCGCGGCGGCTCGGCGTCACCCAATCGGCGTTGAGCCAGACCATGAAGCGGCTGGAGGGCCAACTCGGCTTTCGCCTGCTCACCCGCACGACGCGCAGTGTCGCCCCCACCGCCGCCGGCGAGCGCCTGCTCGCCACACTATCGCCGGCCTTGGCGGGGCTGGACGCCGAGATCGAGGCGCTATCCCATGCACGCGGGACAGCAATCGGCACGGTCCGGATCACGACGGGCAAACACGCCGCGGACACGGTGCTGTGGCCGATGCTCCCCGCCTTCATGCGCCGCTATCCGGGCATCGAAGTGGATGTGAGCGTGGAGGACGGCATGACCGATGTCGTGGCGGGCCGCTACGATGCGGGCATCCGGCTCGGCGAGCGACTGGAGAAGGACATGATCGCGCTCACGGTCGGGCCTCCGCTGCGCGTGGCGGTGGTGGCCGCTCCCGGCTATCTGCGCGATCATCCGCCGCCGACGGAGCCGGCCGATCTCACCGCCCATCGCTGCATCGCCTACGCCGACGCGCACGGCAACCTGTCGCCCTGGTCATTCGAGCGCGACGGCCGCGCGGTGACGGTCAAACCAGGCCGCGGGCCGGTCTTCAACGATGCGGACCTGCTGGTCGCCGCCGCTCTCGAGGGTTTCGGCATCCTCTACATCCTGGAAGATCTGGTGGCGGCGCCGATTGTCGATGGCCGGCTTCCCCGCCTGCTGGAGCCGTGGTGCGAGCCGTTTTCCGGCTACCACCTCTATTACCCCGATCGGCGCGGCACGACCGCTTTCGAACTCTTCAAGGAAGCGCTGCGCGCAGAAAGGGCTGCATGAGGGCTTGAAAGGGTCAGCGTCAGTTCTCAATGGCGATGATCTTGCTGTCCTTTTATCCCCGCCGTCCCTTCGATGGGCACCCTCGGGGAACGCTCGCGGAGCAGACCGATGGAAACGCGGCGTCCAATCCGATCCAGTGAACCCGTCAATATTCAGGGACCAGCAAGGCCCGGATTTTGCTCAAATCGGTTTCATAACTATTGGTGATCAACCACGTTGCCTCCGGAATTATGATGCTTCGAAGGCAACTGATAGCTTTTGTGTGTCGTTAATTCTCAAAAGAGCCGAACTGTCTTGACCGCCGACCTGCAGACGATAGCCGGAAGCCATACGAGCGAACTGACGCCGATCGCGCGCGTTTCAGCCTGTCTGGAGCGGATCGCCGAGAGAAACGACATGATCCGGGCGATGATCTTCCTCGATGCCGATGCGGCATTGCGGGAAGCGCATCGGCTGGAGGCGGAGCTTGCCACGGGTCGTTCGCGCGGCCCGCTTCATGGCGTACCGATCGCGGTCAAGGACGTCATCGATGTCAGCGGCTGGCCGACGACAGGCGGCTCGCGCCTGTTCGAAGGCCGGATCGCAAGCGAGGATGCGCCTGTCGTCAGCGCGCTGCGCGAACAGGGCGCGATCATCATCGGCAAGACCAATCTGCACGAGTTGACCGCCGGCGGGCACGCCAATCCATGGTTCGGCACGGTCGTCAATCCACTTGCGGAAGACCGGGGAACGGGCGGGACCAGCAGCGGCTCGGCTGCGGCCGTTGCGGCGGGCTTCTGCGAGGCGGCGCTTGGCACCGACACCGGCGGCTCGAACCGCTCGACGGCGGCGGCAACCGGGCTTTATGGCCTCAAGCCAACCAATGGAACCATCGACACGACCGGCATTCTGCCAACAGCGCCGAGCTTCGATACGGTCGGCCCGATCGCAAAATCGCTCGAACTGGCGCGCCTTGTCCACTTTGCGATGACGGGCCGCGCTGCGCCGGAGCGTGAACGGATTTCACCATCCGGAATCACGATCGGGCTCTGTCCCGACCTTCATGCCGCGCCGCTGGATGCGGCGGTGGATGAGGCCCATGACGCCTGGCTTCGCGACGCGCGCAATAAAGGCGCAAGGATCACCACGCTGAGCTTCCCGCAGGCAGAACAGGTCGCGAAGGCCGGGCTCGCCATCCTCGCTTACGAATTTGCAACCCAGTACGGCGACCTCATTGCCGCCAAGCCGGAGAGCGTCGGCGAGGCCGTCCATGCCTTCGTGGAAACGGGGCTGGCGATCGACGGTCCTGCCTACCACGCCGCCCTCGCCTTCCGGGCTGAAACACAGGGCGCGTTTTTGAGGCTCCTGCGATCCGTCGATGTGCTGGCGGCGCCGGTGGCCCCCGGACTTGCGCCGCGACTGCTCGATGAAACAACCATGGTTGGCAGCGATCATGTCCCCTATGGCCCGGCGGGCGGCACGTTCCGCCGCTGGGCCAATTTTTTCGGGGTGCCGGCGCTTGCCGTGCCGCTTCCGATCGCGGGCGACCTTCCCGCCGCGATCCAGCTCTCCACGCCGCCGCTTTCAGAAAATCGCCTGTTCGCGGTGGCCAACGCCCTCGGTCCGAAGGAGACGGACTGACTTTCGTTCTTCACCATACCAAAAAAAGGGGAATAAGCATGAAGATCGCATCACTCGCCATCATAACCGCAAGCCTTGCCGCAGCGCCCGTCGCCTCTGCCGCTGACGAGGTCATCCGCTTCGGCGTCGCCGCCGAGCCCTATCCGCCATTCTCGGTCAAGAATGCCGCCGGCGTCTGGGAAGGTTGGGAAATCGACCTGATGGACGCCGTCTGCGCGGAGATGGACGCCGAATGCGTGATCGTCGACGTTCCGTGGGACGGCATCATTCCGGCGCTTCTGGAAAACAAGTTCGACGTCATCTGGAGCTCGATGTCGATCACTGACGAGCGCATGAAGGTCATCGACTTCACCGACAAGTATTACTTCTCGCCGAATGTGCTGGTCGGCGCCAAGGCCGATCC
>NZ_DEPM01000058.1:17195-29591 GCF_002358775.1 Martelella sp. UBA3392 | reverse complement strand
CGGCTCCGAGGGCATCCGAAACGCCGACGGGATAGAAAGCGCCTTGGCCCGTCCGCGGAATCTGGCTGCATATGGAGCCCCGGACGCGTCAGACCTTGCCGCAGCCTATGCGTTTGGTCTTGCCAAGAACCATGGTTTCATGGATGGCAACAAGCGCACGGCCTGGATCGCGGCGCGTCTTTTCCTTGCCGATAACGGATACCGGCTTCGCTTCCAGCCCGTCGATGCAATTCAGTTGATGGAAGGTGTGGCTGGCGGCGTGATTGGGGAAGACGAACTCGCGCGCTGGTTTAGGGATCGGCTGGTCGAAGCTTGACGGGAAATGACGTTATTGCAGGAACCTTGGGCGAAGCAATTTGCTCCGCCCAAGGGCGTTCTCAGGTTGCGCGCAGAGGAGCTCGGACGGCGCTATCTGGTCTCGAGGTTCTGCGCGACCTGGGCGTCGAGATGATTGGCAAGAGCAATCGGCAGCCGCAAGGACTGCGACAGTTTTTGCAGGAAGGCTTTTTCATCCGGATGATCGGGATCAATCGCCACGCGCGCGGCAAGGTACAGTTCTGCCGCCTGTTCCTGGTCCGCGGCCAGGGCCGCAATCTGGTCGGGTGACAATGGGTTTTGCATGGCATCGAAGATGAACGCCTTGTCGTCGGCATCGAGATCAGAACCGTTGGCCGCCTCGAATATCTGCTTTTGTTCGTCGGCTCCGATATGGCCATCGGCATTCGCGGCAGCAATCATCGAGCGGATGAGCGCCAGGGCGAAAGGCTTGTTGTCGGCTCCGAGCGAGGGCGCAAAGCGCGAACCCTCCTGCGGCACGTCCGTGGCGGTCGCGACCGGCGCCTGGTCGGCCTCCTGTCCAGCCTGCCAGTTCTGGTATGCCCGATGCGCCAGGGCGCCAAGCACGGCCGCGCCGCCATAACCAAGCGCTCCTCCGGCCATCTTGCGCATCTTCTTGTTGCCAAGCATCACGCCCAACAGCCCGCCCGCCGCGAGGCCACCGAGCGCGCCGCCCGGCACGCCGATACCACCGCCTTTTCCCGACTGCTGAGTGCCGCGACCGCCCAAGGCGCCGCTGATCAACCCGCCAATGCCATTGCCGCCCTGAGCTTGCTGCGTTCCTTGCGCGCCATGATACCCGCTTCCCAGCTTTGCAGCGGCGTCGGGGCCAAGAAACTGTTCGAGTAGTTTTTGCGGGTTCATGAAAAGCTCCTGTTTCTCGGAGTGGAGGTAAGTGCTGGCAAGTGTCTTCGCAAGATGCGAAGCTGCCGGGCCAGGCGGCGTGGAAATCGCGGTTTCGCAGCACTGTCTTCGGCAGGCCCGAAAGCGGCCTTGAATTCATGTTTCAGGATTTCGACTTCGTATCCGCAACAATATCGCGTGGAAATGGCCATTCACATCGCAGCCCCTATCGGTCCCGTTCTGTACCTTGATGACATCGAGAACGGCCACATGTGCCTTTCGGCCCTGTTCATCACGTCGAAAGACGACCAGCCGTGGCCGATCAGGCTTGCGACGGGGGATGTGCACGCCGTCAGCCTCGCGCATTTCGAAAATGCCACTGTCTGGCGCGCGCGGTTTTCCCTACCCGCCGACCGATCGTCGGAATACGACTGGAACGGCGAAACCTACCGGGTCGCTGGCGACCTGACCGGCGATTTTCGCCTGGCCTATGTCTCCTGCAACGGAGAAGAAGTGGGCGACATGGCGCGCGAAGGTTCAGAGCGCAACGCCATGTGGAGCCGCCTGCGCGAGGCGCACCGGAGCCGGCCCTTCGCCCTCATGCTTCATGGCGGCGACCAGGTCTATGCCGACGAAGTCACCGAAGGCCATGCGTTGAGCGCGGATTGGCCCGACACGCTGCCGCGCGACCCCTCGCGCGCCGCGCTTGCCGATCTCGGCCACTATCTGCGCGAACGCTTTTTTGAGCGATATGCCGCGCTCTATGACGCGCCGGAGCTGGCGTGGCTGGCCGCGCGCGTGCCCTCGCTGATGCAATGGGACGATCACGACATCTGCGATGGCTGGGGATCGTTACGTCGCTCCCGCACCTATTCTCCCGTCGGCCAGACCTTGTTTGCGGCCGCAAGGGAAAGCTTTCTGCTGTTTCAGCAAGCGGCCACGGAAGATGATCTTCCGGCGCGCTTTGCGGATCGGTCGGGCGCGCATATGGGGTGGAGCATTCACATGCCCGGCCTGCGCATCATCGCGCCAGATTTGCGATCGGAGCGTACGCGGCGCGATATCATGGGGCCGGGTGGCTGGGCAATGATGGAGGCGGAAGCGGAGCGGGACCTGCCGGGGCAGACGATCCTTATGTCCAGTGTCCCGCTGCTGGGGCCGCGTTTGTCCTTGCTCGAGGCCGGCATGATGGCGGTCCCGCGCATGCAGAAGTATGAAGACGACCTGCGCGACCAGTGGCAAAGCCGCGCGCATCGCGAGGAATGGCGGCGCATGCTGTTGCTGGTTCGCGATATGGCCCTGAAGGATCAGCACAATGTGACCGCCATCTCGGGGGAAATCCACCTTGCCACCCGGGCGGTCATGGATATCGGCAACGGCCTGCATCTGCATCAGCTGGTGGCCTCGGGGATCGCGCATCGTGCCCCGCCGAAAGCATGGGCGCGCGTTCTGGGCGCGTTGTCCTGGCTTGGCGAGAACCCGCTTCCCGGCCATCCGATCCGCGTCGCATGTCTGCCCGGCCAGCGCGCCCGCTATGTGGCCGAGCGCAACTATCTCGTCCTCGAGCGACAAGACAGCACCTGGCGCGCGTGGTGGGAGCTGGAAGTATCCGGAGCGACGCCGGCGCTCCAACTCTGAACCGCACCCATCGGGATCGGCAATGATCGATATACTGCTCTGGACCGCCGCGGCGATGGAAGCCACCTGTGGTTGCCGAGGCCATCGCTGGGTCGCCGGCTGTTGTAGTTGATATAATTGTCGTAGGGCAAGCATAAGGAGCTTGCATCCCATACAGAGATTGTTGCGGCACGTATGTAAATCGACTGGGAATGTCGATCCCTTATTGGATTCCGGTCTCGGCCGTGCACGCTGGCCGATCCACCGGATGGGATCTAAAGCCGGGAGTTAAGAGCTCTGCTCGCGCAATCTTCACCCCCAACTGAATGGCGGGCCTTCCTCGCGGAAGCGGTCGAACTGTTCGATGGCCTTGATCGACCGGCCGTTGTCGATCGCGGCGAGGTCGAGAATTACGGTATTGGCGATTGTCATCGGCACGACGAGCGACTGAGACTGGCCGAGCGCTCCGCGCGAGACTGTGATGTGGTGGTCCGGCGGCGGGTTGAACCGGCCGCCTGCGACATCGGTGATCGCGAGCGTGGTCGCGCGCCGGTCTGCCGCCACGGAGCGGATATCGTGCATCAGCGGCGGCGGACTGCGGAAGGCGAACAGCCAAAGCACGTCGCTGTCCGACATGGTCATCAGCGTTTCGCGCATCAGGTTCGGCGTCGCGGTCAGGTCGCTCGCATTGTAGCCCGAGCGGTTGAGGCGGAGGTTCACCAGGTGCGCAAGCGCACCGAAATGGCCGAGGCCGACGACAAACACGCGTCGGCAGTCGCGCACGGCTTGGGAGAATCGCCGGATCTGGCCGTCATTGACCGCCTTGCGGGCGGTCTCGAGGGCGGCAATCTCGCTGTCGATGACAGAGGAGACCAGCGCGCCCTCATCGGCGCGCAGCAGCCGGGCGGCGACGCGGGCGGCGCCATTGTCGAAATCCTCGCCCTCGTCGACCAGGCTGTTTTGCAGGAAGGTGCGGAACTCGGGATACCCTTCGAAGCCGAGTCGGCGCGCGAGGCGGACGGCGGAGGAGGGGTGAAGCCCGGCGCGGTTTGAAATCTCGCGGCCGTTTTCAAGCGCGGCCCGCATCGGGTTTTGCATCAGCACATCGAGGAGCCGTGTATCGGCCGCCGTCAGCCGCTCTGCATTGAGCGCCACGAGTTCGCTCAGGTGTTGGGGAATATCGTCTGCTCTGTCCATGTCCTGCCCGATATCAGCCTTCCTGAACGGCGAATTCACGGCGCGCGCCGGTCTCGCTGTCGAAGAAATGCGCGGCCTTCATGTCGCAGGCGATCCAGCAATCATCGAGATTGGCGGGAAGCGCGCTGCGGTGGGCGGTCAGCGTAACCCGGCCGGCCGGCGTCTCGCAATGGAGCACGACGTCCGAGCCCGTCATTTCGCTCAGGGTGACGCTGGCGGGAAGCGCGGTGCCTGCGGGTTTCGCGCCGACCAGCGTCAGCGCGTCTGAACGCAGGCCGATGGTCAGGTCCGACGGGACGCCGGCGCTCTTCAGCTCGGCGGCTTCGAGGAAGTTCATCTCCGGTGCGCCGATGAAGGAGGCGACAAAGCGGTTCGCCGGCCGGTCGTAGATCGCCTCGGGCGTGTCGAACTGCTGCAGGTGACCGTCCTTCATCACGGCGATCCGGTCGGCAAGCGACAGCGCCTCGGTCTGGTCGTGGGTAACGTAGATGATGGTGGCCTTCAGCGTCTTGTGCAGTTCCTTGATCTCGCGGCGCATGACGACGCGCAGCGCGTTGTCGAGGTTCGATAGCGGTTCGTCCATCAGGAAGGTCGATGTCTCGCGGGCGATTGCCCGGCCCATGGCGACGCGCTGGCGCTGGCCGCCGGAAAGGGCCGCGGGCTTGCGGTCAAGATAGGGCTCGAGCTGCAGCGTGCGAGCCACCTCCTCGGCCCTGGCATTGCGCGCCTTCTTCGGCATGCCGCGCAGTTCCAGGCCGAAGGCGATGTTTTCCCGCACCGTCATGTGCGGATAGAGCGCGTAGTTCTGGAAGATCATCGCGATGTCGCGGTCCTGCGGGGCGATGTCGTTGGAACGCTTGCCGTCGAGGATGATGTCGCCCTCGCGGCAGGTCTCAAGCCCCGCGATCAGGCGCAGCAGTGTCGACTTGCCGCAGCCGGAGGGGCCGACGATGACGATGAATTCGCCGGGGGCGATATCCATCGACACGCCGTGCAGTACGGTCGGGCCCCGGTCATAGGATTTGCGGATGTTTTTCAGTGTAATGCGGCTCATGGTCTCGTCTCCTGGCGGGCATTACGGATGGAAAGGGCAAGGGTTGGGCGGTCGGTGGTGAACACCTTGACGCCGAGATCGAAGGCCTTTTCGATCTGCGGACGGGTGTGTGCGGCCCAGCAGCCGAAGCCGAGGCCGGCCTCTTCCACCATCGCCTTCAGCGCGGCGCTGGCGGTATCGATATGGACGCCGATTTCGGCGATGCCGCGCAGCCGGGCGATTTCGATCACGCCGCGCGGACCGAGCTGGGTGAGGAGAGGGGGCGAGACCAGCCACAGCGCCGGCCGGTCGGTCGCGTCGGCAAGGTCCGTCAGCGTGTCGAGCAGGAAGGAGGAGAAGGTCGCGGTGGCAAGCTTTCCACCGGCATCGAGCGCTGCAACGGCCTTCGGCACGAAACCCGGATAGGGCCGTCCGTCATGGCCGGGCTTGATCTCGCAGCGGAAGGCGACCGGGCTTTCGGCGAAGATGGCGCAGAGCTCCTCGACGTAGAGCGGATGGCGGAAGCCGGCGCCGGCGTGGTCGACGATCGCGGCGCGCACTGCGGCGGCCGTCATCGCCGCAATCACGCCGGAGGTGTCGGTGGTGCGGTCGAGGGTCGCGTCATGATGGACGATGATGCGGCCGTCGGCGGTCGGGTGCAGGTCGAACTCGACCTCGTCGACGGCCATGGCCGCGGTCGCGGTGAAACCCGCCCAGGTGCTGTCGCCGAACTCGAGCGTACCGCCGCGATGGGATGCAATGCGTGTCACTGTGGTCTTTCCAGTCATGGTCATGATTATTTCACGGCGCCCATGGTGATGCCGCGGATCAGGTGTCGCTCGACGAGGACGAAGCCGAGGATCACCGGCAGGAGCGAGATGGTGGAGGCGGCCATCACCAGCGGCCAGTCGATCAGCCCCTCGCCGGGGTTGAGGCGGTAGAGATGGGCGAGGCCGACCTGCAGGGTGTAGAGGTTCTCGCGGCTGGTGGCGACCAGCGGCCAGATATAGTTGTTCCACTCGCCGATGAAGATGTAGAGCCCCATCGAAAGGATGGCGGGCTTGGCGATCGGCACGATCACGCGCCACAGCACCTTCATGGGCGTCGCGCCATCCATATAGGCGGCCTCATCGAGCGCCTTCGGGATGCCGCGGATATATTGCCGTAGGAAGAAAGCGGCGAAGCCATTCGAGATCGCCGGCAGGATCAGCCCGGCATAGGTGTCCAGCAGCCCGGCATCGGCAAGCGTCAGGTAGTTCGGGATGAGGCTGATATGGCTGGGGATCATCAGCGTCGCCACCGTCGCGGCGAACAGCAGGTTGTTGCCCGGAAAGGTGAAGCGGGCAAAGGCGAAGGCCGCCATGGTGGCGAAGGCCGTGCCGATGACGGTGACCGCGCCGGAAACGATGATGCTGTTGAACAGATAGCGGGCGAAATTGTACTGGCCGACGGCGACCTCGTAGTTGATGAGGGTGAAATGCACCGTGCCGGTATAGTAGGCCGTCGAGGTCTGGAACGACATCCAGATTGAATAGAGCACCGGCGACAGGAACAGCAGGCCGGCAACAAGGGCGAGGCCGGAGAGGATGGGATTGTCAGGCTTCATAGTGAACCCTCCGTCCAAGCACGCGCGATTTGAACACGGCAAGCCCCACCAGCAGAATGAACAGCAACACGGCGAGCGCCGAGCCCTGGCCGATATCGAAGAGGGTGAAGCCGATCTGGTAGAGCCGGTTGACGAGAAGGTCGGTAGCGCCCGCCGGCCCGCCCTTGGTCATGACGTCGACCAGCGTGAACACCTGGAACGCCTCGATCACCGAAATGACCAGCAGGAAATAGGTGGTCGGCATGACGAGCGGAAAGGTAACCCGGCGGAACACGTGCGCCTTCTTGCCGCCGTCGACGGCGGCGGCGTCGTAGAGCTCCTGCGGGATCGCCTGAAGCCCGGCAATATAGATGACGACGTCATAGCCAAGCTGCTTCCAGGTGTTGATGAAGATCAACACGCCGAGCGCGAGGTCCGGGTTCTGCATCCACCGCACCTTGTCGATGCCGACCATGCCGAGAAGGCCGTTCATCATCCCGAAATCGGTGGCAAACACCCAGGAGAACACCACCGCGATGGAGACCGTCGAGGTCACCGACGGCAGGAACAGGGCGCCGCGCAGGATGCGCCGGGCAAACGTCTCGCGGGTGAGCGCGCTCGCAAACCAGAGCGCCAGGCCGAGACGGATTGGCACGGATATGACGGCGAAGACGGTCGTCACCCACAGCGAATTCCAGAACGCATCCGAGCGGAACAAGACCCGGTAGTTGTCGAAGCCGACAAAGGGCTTGTCGGCCGACATGAAGTCCCACTGGCGGAAACTGAGATCGACGCTGGTGACGATCGGGATATAGGTAAACACCGCGATGAACAGCATCAGCGGCAGAACGAAGAGATAGGGTGTCAGCTTGCGCAGCATGGGCGGCTTCCTGTGCTGCCGGGGTTGCCGGCAGGCTGTTGGCGGCTTGGCCCGCGCGCCGGAGCGGCGCGCGGGCCTTTGCGTCTGTGCTGATTTCAGCGCCTATTTGGCGAGGCGGTCGGCCTCTTCGCGGGTGCGGGCGGCAAAGTCGTCGAGTGCCGGCTGCACGTCCTTGGTGCCGAGCGCCATGGCCTGCCAGACATCGTATTCGTTGGCGCGCATCCAGGTGACGACCGGCGGGCGCGGGCGGCCGCGGGCGAAGTCGAGCTGGTCGATGGCAACCGTGATGCCCTCTTCGTTGGCGATCGCTTCGGCCGCTCGTGGCTGGTCAGCGGTCTTCTTGTTGATCGGCATGTAGCCGGTCGCGGCAAACCAGATCGCGTTCGATTCCGGGTTAGCCGCAAACGAGATGAACTTGTAGGCCGCATCCTTCACATCCTCATCGGCGGAGGACAGGATGCCGACGCCGGCGCCGCCGATCGGAACCGAGCAGACCTTGTTGCACGGCATGGGCAGCACGACGACGCTGTCGCCAAGCGCCTTGTTGACGTCGCCGTAGTCGCCGGTCGAGTTCATCATCATGCCGGCGTGGCCGGAGAGGAAGACCTGCTTGTCGCTGGACTCGTCGGTGACGCCATCGGGCGAGGCGACGCCATCCTTCACCAGCGAGGCCATCCATTCATAGGCTTCGACCGTGTTGGGGCTGTCGATCAGAATGTCGCCGGACCTGGAATCGATCAGGTCGCTGTCGTTCGACATGATCAGGCCCCAGCGGGCGAACTGGCCCGGAGACGTCATGCCCATGACATCTTCACCACCCAGACTATCGGTGATCTTCGACGCGGCGGACTTGATGTCGTCATAGGTGACGAGCGCCGGCAGCTCGGCGTAGCCGGCCTTCTCGAAAACGTCCTTGTTGACGTAGAGAACCGGCGTCGAGGAGTTGAACGGGATGATGTAGTTCTTGTCCTGATAGACGCCGACCTCGCGGGCGAAGTTGAACAGGTCGCCTGAAAGCGGATCGTTGGCGAGCTGTTCGGTAAGGTCCTCGAGAACGCCACGGTCGGCGAACAAGCCGTAGCGGGTGACTTCCATGATCACCGCGTCAGGCGCGCGGCGAGCCGGAATGGCCGCCTGGAGCTTGGCGACAATGTCGTTGTAATTGCCGATGAACTGGGCATCGATGGTGATATCGGGATTGGCTGCTTCGAAGTTGTCGATGATCTCGGCGAGCGCTTTGCCGTTTTCGCGGTCATCGGCGAAGCTGTGCCAGAATTCGACGGTGGTTTCTGCGGCGAAGGCAGCGGATGCCGTTAGGGTGAGGGCGCCGGCAAGAAGGCATGCGGAAAGTCTGTTCATGGAGATGATCCTTTGCAATCATAATTGCAGTGTGATGGCTTCCTGCAATTATTCCTCCATGACGACAGTCCCATGAATGGGAGATGAAGCTTTGATAACAAGCCTGGCTCCCGGCTTCGCATCGTCGGCGCTCAAGGGGGCGAGGCATTCTCCGGGTTGGGTCTCCGGTTATGTGCGGAGAATCCTTCTGCCAGGCCAGAGGCAGGTGCGATCCTCTAGGTCCGCAAGCCCGTGGCCGCCCGCGTTGCGCAGCTTGCTCTTCTGTCAGCGCCAAAGCCTATGACCACGAAAACCACGCGGTGCCAGAAGGCGCGTTCCGCCAGCTGTCCGAAGCCATGTCGAGGTCACCCTTCACCAGCTGCGATCAAGCCTCTTGGGCCTCACTAGAGCCCGATTGCGCGCAGCAGCAGGTGACTATTCGTCAGCCAGAGGCGACAAGATCATGCATGCGGACCGACAGCCAATCCTGCGGTAAAAATGCCCAGAAGCGGTTGCGTTCACTCAGCCCCTGCTTTGAGCCGAATAGGGAGTAGAGCGTCGGCGTATTGATCCCCTTGGCCTTTGTGAGGTCGAAGGTTGAGATTCCTTCATAGCAGCGTTGTCAGCCGACGAGTGCACGACGATCTTCCTAAGGCATGCCGCTAACCGGCTCCTGCCCTTGCAGGCTGGTCAGGCCCTCCCTTGTCGTTCAGGCAATTGACGTTCCATCGACAATCACATGGTCATGGTCCATGGAACATTTCTCGATGCGGGCTTCGATCCGGTAGACGGCGCGGAGCATTTCGACGGTGACGACGTCGCGGGGCGTTCCGCAGGCCCGCATGCGGCCATTCTCAATCACGATGACCTTGTCGGCAAAGCGCAGAGCCTGGTTGAGGTCATGGATCGCGATCAGGACGATCATGCCCCGGGTCTGCGCCTGCCTGCGCATGAAATCCAGCACCTCGACCTGCCGATGAAGGTCGAGGGCGCTTGTCGGCTCGTCCATCAGCATGATGTCCGGTTCGCGCGACAGCGCCTGCGCGATCGACACGAGCTGCCGCTGCCCGCCCGAAAGCGCGCCGAGATCGCGGAAGGCGATCGACACGATGTTGAGCGCCCGCATGATCTCGTCGATCAGCCTGGTGTCTTCGTCGCTCACCGACCAGGACTTGCCCTGCTTGCGGGCAAGAAGGATCGATTCGTAGACCGTCAGCACGGCATTCGCCGATGTGTCCTGCGGCATGTAGCTGATGGCATTCTTTGCTCTGGAGCCCTCGACGCGCACTTCGCCCGGGCCCTTCAGAATGCCGGTGATGCGTTTGAACAGGGTCGATTTCCCGGCCGCGTTCGGCCCGATGACCGCAACCAGTTCTCCAGCCCTCATCGGCGGCGTCGTTACATCTTCAACGAAGAGCTTTCGGCCGTGATAGGCGCCGACCGATTGAAGCTGCAGGGCTACCATGAGCGGCTCCTGTTGGAGATGATGAGTGAGAAGAAGAAGGGAACGCCGACAAGGGCGGTGATGATCCCGATCGGAAAAACAACTCCTGGAATGATGGATTTCGAAACGATCGAGGTCACGGACATAAGCAGAGCGCCGGAGAGGAGGGAGCCCGGCAGGAAGAACCGCTGATCCTCGCCGAGGATCATGCGGGCGATGTGCGGACCGACCAGACCGACAAAGCCGATCGTGCCGACGAAGCTGACGGGTATGGCCGCCAGCAGCGAGATGATCAGCATGGTTTCGAGCCGGATGCGACGGACATTGATCCCGAAGCTTGCGGCCTTGTCCTCGCCCAGCCTGATTGCGGTCAGCGCCCAGGCGTTGCGGGCGAAAAGCGGCACGGCGAGCACCAGGACCGCAAGCGTCACCCAGATCTTCGGCCACGTCGCCTTGGTCAGGCTGCCCATGGTCCAGAACACGACGGCGGAAAGCGCCTGTTCGGAGGCGAGATATTGCAGGAATGCCAGAAGCGCATTGAACGAAAACACGAGAGCGATGCCGAGCAGCACCACGGTCTGCACCGTCACCCCGCGCAGTTGCGAGACGAAGTGGATGAAGAGCGTTGCGGCCAGCGCCACGATGAAGGCGTTGACGGGAACAAGCATGCCGGCGGCGACGGGGACGAGCGAAATACTGGTGACGATGCCAAGCGCGGCGCCAAAGCTTGCGGCGGCGGAAATGCCCAGCGTGAACGGGCTCGCCAGCGGATTGGCGAGGATGGTCTGCATCTGCGCACCCGAGAGGGAGAGGGCGGCGCCCACCACAATCGCCATGACGGCGACGGGCATGCGAATATCCCAGACCACGGTACGAACCTGCACGGAGACGGATGACGGGCTGAAGATCGCTCTCAGCACCTCGCCAAGCTCGTAGCGCGCTGGCCCCCAGGCGAGGTCGATCGCAAAGGACAGGAAAAGAAGCGCCGAAAGTCCGAAGAGGATCAGCAGCTTGCGCCGGGCAAGGGCGCGATATCGCGCCCCCCCGGCTTCAGCCTCGATCATGTCTATCGAAGCATCCATGATTTCGGCCTACTGCGCCGGCTTGATGTCAGCCCAGTAGCCCGGCTGGTAATCGATCGGCAGGAATTTCTCGTGGAACTCCGCAAATGTCGCGTCCGGATCGAGATCGGCAAAAAGCTCGGGGTGGAACCATTTGGCAAGCTGCTGCACGGCAACGAACTGGTATGGGCTCGTATAGAACTGATGCCAGATCGCATGAACATCGTCGTTCGCCACCGCCTTGGACCCGGTAAAGGCCGGATGCTCCATCAGCGTCTGCAACACCGCGCTGTTTTCCTCTGCGGCGGACGCGGAACCCGGGCCGACATTGACGAAGCCGCTGGCATCCTCCGTATTGGACCAGTTGGCGCCGGTGATGACGATCACATCGGGATTGGATGCCAGAACCTGTTCGGCATTGATGGATCCGGTATAGCCCGGCAGGAAATCAGAGCCGATATTGTGGCCGCCGGCCCAGTCGACCATGAGACCGAAATTGTCCGGGCCGAAGGTTCCGCAGCACTCCACCAGACCGGCGGCGCGGTACATGAAGACGTCAGGCTCCTCCGGTTGCGCCGCTTCCAGCGTGTCCGTGACCCGCGCCATCTGCGCGTTCCAGTAATCGGCGACGGCCTCGGCGCGCTCCTCATGTCCAAAGAGCTTGCCGAGCACTTCGAGGCTCGGTTCGGTATTCTTCAGAATATGCTCGCGGAAATCGATATAGACGATCTTCGTGCCGGTTTCCGCCAGTGTCGCCTCAAGCCCGATTTCATCCGCGGCTTCCCTGTCGCCGATCGGCAGAAGCAGCACGTCGGCATCAAGATCGACAACGGTCTCGATCGAAAGCGTGCCATTGGAAAGACGGCCCAGGAAGGGTATTTCGGCGGCCTCGGGAAATTTCGCGACATAGGCGGAATAGCCGCCCTTGTCATTCATATACATGTCATTGCGCCATCCGACGACCTTGGCGAAGGGGTTTTCCTTCTCGATCGGCGCCAGCCCGTAGATCATCCGGCCTTCGCCGAGGATCACGCGCTCGACCGGTGCATCGAAGCTCACCGC